>JAYVFX010001109.1:0-7733 GCA_043772795.1 Deltaproteobacteria bacterium | reverse complement strand
GCCCGCGATGACACTCACGTTACGACCTTTGCGCCAGACGCTCCGGCTGGCTGCGTAAAAGTATGTTCAGTATGAAAACTACACCCGAGGAGCTTGCCTACAGCCCAGCCAAGCCGCTAGTGATAGACCGTCCCCACTTTCGACTTCCCATACAGCTGCGGTTGCTCCCCATCGCCGCCGGGGTGGCCTTGGGCGTGCTAAGTTCCGCCCTTGAGAGCGCAGGGGAAGCGCTCGGGTCGAAGGTGTCTTCCTTTAGTGGGCAGACGCTCAGAGACCAAGCGCCGACCCAAGAGTTGATTGCCAACGGCAACGCTGCGCTCCGTGCGGCTCGGGCGGGACTCAGCGAGGCGCTTGATGCAGTCTGGGGGCTAGCAAGTCACTGCTCAAAGGTGCATTTCAATCGTAACATGCTGATATTTCGACGGAATTAAAGGGGGTCAAAATGAGACTAGGTTTGGGGATTCTCAAATGTAACATATAGTGCTTAATATTCCCTAGGAAATCCCGAAAAAGCTCCCATTTTTACGAAGAGAAAACATGCTCAAAGACCTTTACAGCAGTGGCTAGCAAGTGCCGGGGAAGAAGTGCCGAAGAAGCTCCGGGCGCAACTCTATGCCTCCTGCTTCTACGCGGCAGAAATCGGGCGCGACACGGTCAGCCGCCTGTACGCCCGAGGCACGCGCGCCGCGTTTATACAGGGCAATCCGCTGGAACGAGCCCTCAGGAATTTGCATGCCATCGCCTTTGGATTTGAGCCTATTCGCGGCCTTCACCATTCTGCGGGTCGGGTGTTGCTGGGTGGGGAACCGCTGGACCCAGTATTCTGAGAGGGGATTATTCTACAGGAGTTGAAAAAAGGAAAACAAACTCAAAAGGAGCAGACTCTTCCACCCTGGGCCTAACGACACCATGCCGGTGACCGCTGCCCGGTTGCGGTTTGGAATGACTCTGAAAGGTATCGTCTGGGTGGCGGCGTGTGACGGCGGGCATTAGCCCGCACTTGTAGAGACATGTCATATCTGACATATAATCTTCTTGATGACCGCTTCTTTGGACAAGCCCTTGGTTTGACTTCATGAAGAGATCAAGACTCCGCCCTTCTCAAAAAAACGAAGAAAACCCCACCAGAGGCCATTACGATAAGCCAGAAGCGGCTGAAAATGTATGATGACCTGGTACGAGTAGGGAGTCGGAAATGAAGCTGGAGAAGAAAAAACGACTGGAAACCACAGGCTGGCGAGTTGGTACAGTCAGCGAATTTCTCGGGCTGACTGACGAAGAGACAGCACTCATTGAGCTGAAGCTTGATCTGGCAAAAGCAGTGAAGGCCGAACGGATTCGTCGCCACATGACCCAAGATGAGTTGGGCAGGGTGCTGGGGTCCAGCCAATCGCGCGTAGCCAAAATGGAAGCAGGAGACCCCACCGTCAGCATTGACTTGTTGGTTCGTTCCCTTTTGAGACTCGGTGTCAATAGACGTGAGTTGGTGCGACATCTGAGTCCGACCACGAGCAAGCGAGCGGCCTAACGAGGCCGTGTACGTAACCGCCGCTCGGTTCGGCCCTGCTTGAACCGAACGGACACAGTTTCGCGACGGTCCACGACGGCGAGCGTCAAGCTTTATCTTTTGCTCCTCTGGTGCGATAAGCAACTGGTCTGTACCTTGGGGATTCGATAGGAGGGGACGTGTATGGCATACACCAACAATAATGAGATCTGCCGCATGGACGCAGTTACCCTAGCGAACCACATCCGCGCCAAGCGCCTGTCGCCTGTCGAGGTGACCGACGCGGTACTCGACCGCATGGACAAGCTCGAGCCAATCCTTCATGCCTTCTGCACACCGACACCCGAGCTGGCGCGCGAAACCGCCAAACGGATTGAGGCCGACATTATGGCAGGCCGTCCAGTGGGACTGCTCGCGGGTGTGCCCATCGGCATCAAGGACCTGGTGCTGACCAAGGGCATCCGCACCACCTCTGGTTCAGTCATCTATAAAAACTTCGTTCCGGATGAAGATGACGTGGTTGTTGAGCGCCTGCAGGCTGCAGGCGCAGTCATCCTCGGCAAGACCAATGTGCCGGAGTTCGGCTATAGCGGCACCGGTGACAATATGATCTTCCCCGCGACACGGAACCCCTGGAACGTCGAGCGGACCTCGGGTGGTTCCAGCGCTGGCTCTGGTGCTGCCGTCGCCGCGGGCATGGCTCCCTTCGCCATCGGCAGCGACGGTGGCGGATCCATCCGCATCCCGGCCGCGTTCTGCGGCCTCTATGGCCTCAAAGCGTCCATGGGGCACGTGCCTCTCTATCCGGGCGCCAGGGACGAGCGCTATCCGGGCGTCTCGGGCTGGGAGTCGCTTGAGCACATCGGCCCCCTGAGCCGGACCGTGGCCGACGCCGCGCTTATGATGAGCGTCATCGCAGGCCCGGACGACCGCGACCGCCACTCGCTGCCCGAGCCTAACTTTGCGTGGATGGATACACTCAAAGGTGACCTCAAGGGCAAGCGTGTTGCCTACAGCGTCGACTGGGGCTATGCGCTCGTCGACCCTGAGGTGCGCGAAGTCGTTGGCCGCGCGGTGAAGGTATTCGAGCGCGACCTCGGTTGCATCGTGGAGGAGGCCAATCCTGGCTGGGAGGACTCTTTCGCTCACTTCTTTACGCTCGTGCTCATGGAGACCGATCTCAAGGGTATGCGGCGGCTGCTCCCGCAGCACGGGAGCCAGATGATGCCACACTTGGTGGAAGCCCTGCAAACGCCGCTCACCGACGAGGCAATCACCGACGCGATCATGGCGCGCAAGGCTGTCGTCAACAAGGCATGGCGGTTCTTCCGGCAGTACGACCTGGTGGTGACACCCACAGCGGCGGTTGCACCCTTCGCGCTCGGCATCCAAGGGCCGCTGACCATTGACGGCAAGGAGGCGAGCCCGTTGCAGTGGATACCGTTTACGTTCCCCTTCAACTTGACGGGCCAGCCTGCCGCGTCAGTGCCAGCGGGGTTTACGCGCGACGGCCTCCCCGTCGGTCTACAGATCATCGGCCGTCACCTGGATGACCCGATGGTGCTACGCGCGTCGGCTGCCTACGAAGCCGCAGCTCCGTGGAAGGACCGCTGGCCATCGCTGTTGGCGCAGATGGGATTGTAAGCCCGGTCTCACTTACGAGATTCGAGTCGGGCAGAGAACGAACTGGCCTACGAAGAAAATGTGGGAAAATCTCGCATGAGCCAATCTTCCAATTTTCACTATTGAGAGTGATTATATAGGGTCCTTATCTGAAACACGCTGAGGTGGCGAATTCTTTTAGTAACGTGCCTGGATGGAGCGCAACGGAATCAAGGATTGTCCTGCGTATGGATTTCCCGGATTTCACTCTGTTTCATTCGGGCTATGAGACTGACGACTCTTTTGCCTTTTGCTTTTGATTCGTGCAGCGACGTTCTTACTGCTGAATATCACTAAATGAGACCATCACTCGCAGGACGGCGTGGGCAGAGCACTGCTGTCCCGATTAGACAGCGATCACCATTGGTATTCTCGGCGACGAGGTCACAGTGAATGAGAGGAGTTCCAGCCTGCTCTTCTTTCTGGGTGACTGTTCCGACACAAGTGAGCGTATCGCCGTGTCGTACCGGCGCACGAAAACTGATAGTGAAGGTCTGCAGCCGCCAACCAAAGAAATGCGTCGTCAACATACGGACCAGGAACGTCGCGCTTAACGGCCCAGGCACGACGGCGTGCTGAAAGCCTCGCTGTTGCGCGATTTCCTGACTCATGAAGCGTTGATCGACCATCCGCACTTCGGTTCCATAACGCAGAATGTCTTCGGGGGTTGGTGCATACGTCAGCGGCCCAATTTCATCGCCGATTTCTATATCCGCAAACGATACAGGTGGTTTATCGCTCATCACGTTTCCCTTTGCGAATTCGAGTTTCAGGTTTAAAGTTCAAGGTTCAAGGCTTAAAACTTGGATTTTCTACTGACTACTGACTACTTTCAACTCAGCCCTCAGCACTAAATTTTCCTCTCCGGCGATCGCACCATGCGCCGTTCGCGCAGCAGCACGACGAGTCGGCCCGTATCGTCCCTGACGAGCATTTCCCGGACGAAAACGCCCAGCGGCCCGCTACGTCCGGTTTTCTCGTATACGTCGGTAATCTTGACTGAGACCGCGTAGGTCCGCCCCGCGTAGATCTCATCATGGAACTCAAATTCCAGTCCAGCATTCAAGCTAACTAATCCTGGTGCGAGTTCCGCCTCGGGTAGTGCGAGGACACCACGAATCTTCATCCCGAAGAGCGGTGAAGCAATGCAACTGGGATAGCCCACCTGCCGGGCGGCATCAGGATCGAGAGAGAGGGGATCAACATCGCCAGTCGCTTCGGCAAATGCCCGGATATTTTCTACTGTAGCCAGGAAATCGCCGACTGGTATCTCTTTGCCTAGGACCGCTGGATCGATCGTGATCATAGGCATACAACAATCATAAGAGACACAAGAAGGAAAGAGTAGGAAAACTACGGACGAAACAAGAAACGACAACAGAGAGAAGCGGGAAGGAATAGCGGATATTGTCTCCATCCTCACTGCTACTCCTGCGTCCCTCGTGTCAACCGTGTTGCCTTGACAACATCTCACCGTGCCGGATACTGGCGGGCCAATGAAACAAGAGGACACTAGCAGCGGCCTTGCCGCTACTCCCGTCACAGCATCAACGGTCAAGAACAAACCCTTTTACGGCTGGGTTGTGGTTGGCTGTGCATTCGTGATTCTTTGCGTTGCCTACGGTATTCAGTTCAGCTTCGGCGTCTTCATGCCGGAGATCTCGAAAGATACTGGCTGGGGACGTGATAGTTTATCTCTCCCTTACGCGTTGTATGTTTTTCTCTACAGTGCACTGGGAGCTGTCAGTGGTCGTCTCACTGATCGTTGGGGGCCGCGTATCGTCATCACGGTCGGCGGGTGTCTGTTAGGAATCGGCATCATTCTCACCAGCCAAGTGCAGGCATTGTGGCAGATGTACTTATCACTCGGGATCATTGCCGCATCGGGCATGAGTGCCGCCTATGTGCCGTGTAATGCCACTGTCGTGCGTTGGTTTATCGAGAAACGTGGGCTCGCCATCGGCCTCACTTCCAGTGGGGCGAGCTTTGGTACTTTCCTCTTTCCTCCACTCGCATCGGCACTCATCTCAGCCTTTGGCTGGCGCGGTGCCTATCTCACGCTCGGCATTCTTGGGCTCGCCGTCATTAGCCTTTGTGCCGCGTTCACTGTTCGTGATCCCGAACAAATGGGACTCCATCCCGATGGACACGTACCCCTACCACCCTCTCCTTCTTCGCCCACTTCACGAGCAGTCGTGTCGAACGATGAATGGACACTCGCAGAAGCAAAGCGAACGGCACCATTTTGGCTGCTGAATCTCGTTTTCATGCTCACCTGGCTTGTGGTGTTCATGCCCATGGTCCACCTTGTTCCGTTTGCGGTAGACCTTGGAATTCCCCAATTCCGTGCGGCCATGACGATCAGCGTCGTTGGCTTAGCTGGATCGGTCGGACGCCTGTTTATTGCCACGATTTCCGATCGGCTTGGCCGAGTCGCCACTCTTGGCCTATGCTTTGTTCTGCAAGGACTCGGGTTTCTTGGGTTTACGATGAGTACGGGCTTGGCAACATTGTACCCTGCGGCTGCTATTTTTGGACTTTCGTACGGTGGCGTTACCGCATTATTCCCCGCAATCATTGGCGATTTCTTTGGTCGCATGTCGGTTGGTGCGATTGCGGGATTTATCTTTGCTGTCTCTGGCTCCCCAGCGGCGTTCGGTCCGTTGATTGCAGGGCATATCTATACAGTCACTGGAAGTTATAGCATTGCCTTTCTTCTCAGCGCTGCTCTGAACTTTATCGCATTTGCATTGCTTTTGTTCCTGAAGAAGCCACAACGCTGAAGTCACTTGCGATAAACGCTTGCTACGCTATGAAACGCCGGTTAGGATCATTGACTGGGTACCTTCTTCTCACCTGACATCACCCAAATAGTTAAAATCCCGCCGCTGGGGTGAAGGAGTGACAAATGAGACAGCGAAGAAGATATGCTGCTATCGCTGCGCAGATGTTTGCTAGTGTTGTACTGCTCACAGCAACCGGTTGTGATCGTCCATTGAGTAATGCAGAAAAAGGTGCACTGCTCGGCGGCGCTGGTGGTGCTGGCGTTGGCGCCCTTATTGGGAAAGGAAAAGGCGCGGCAATCGGCGGAGCAGCTGGCGCTGTTGGCGGCGCGATTATTGGCAATCAGATGGATCAACGTGAACGCGGACAATACGGGGATGATCGCTACAATGAGGAACAGCGGCGACGTGACTATGAAGAGCAGCGCAGAGAAGACGAGCGTCGTCATCGTGAACGGAATCGAGACGACAACTATTAAGTCGTTCACCAATAAAGAGATCCTACCTGCAATAGCGAGTGTTCACGCACTTATTGTGGAGAGATACCCCGCTGGGACATTTCTCCATCATTCAAACATGGTCTTAAAAAGCGGGCGACTCTCAAGATCGTGGCAAATTGCCCCACAGTCATTTCCTTCTCACCGTTGACGTTACAACGTCCCCTCATTAGACTACCGCCATCCTTAGTTCAATGTGTGTGAGGTCACTAGTGTTTACTTCTGACGCCGTCACCAACGGAATCCGCGTGCAAGTGAAAGCGCGGTTCGATCCAACTCGATCCCAGCCGCAGCAGAACCAGTGGTTTTTTCTCTATACCGTTACCATTTCAAATGAAGGCTTGATGACGACGCAGCTCATTAGCCGTCATTGGGTCATCACCGACGCCAATGGCAAAGTCGAGGAAGTGCAAGGTCCCGGTGTCGTCGGCGAACAACCCGTACTCGCACCAGGACAGTCATTCGAGTACACTTCTGGGTGCCCATTGACGACATCGTTTGGTACCATGCATGGTACCTATCAAATGATCACCACCAAGGGCGAACGATTTGATGCAGCAATCGCCGCCTTTACCTTGAGTGAACCGCACGCGCTGCACTAGGAGTGTGACCATGGCACAAGAAGAAGTTGTTCTCACGCGGGACTGTGAAGGAACGCAAATCCCCCAGGGTATTCCCATCACCTTGGCAAAAGGGACTCAAGCATTTATTACCCAGTCTCTCGGGGAGACCTATACGCTTCGTTTACCAACGCTGGGAAAGCTTGTTCGTATAATCGATAAAGATGCGGACGCGATCGGCAAACAGAGCACTCAGGGGACTCGATCTTCCATCCAAAACAACGGTCCTACAACCGAAGACATGGTGTGGGCACAATTACGCGAGGTGTTCGATCCTGAGATTCCCATCAACGTGGTAGATCTCGGACTAGTCTATGATCTTCACCTCGATCCCCTTCCTGACGGGAAGCACAACGTATTCGTACAAATGACCCTCACCGCCCAAGGTTGCGGTATGGGGCCGTCCATCGCCCGCGATGCGCAACGCCGAGTAGAAGCATTACCGAATGTCGCCGAAGTCGACGTTCGCATTGTCTGGGACCCGCAATGGCATCCGGATATGATGTCCGCTGAAGGTAAGAAGCGGCTCGGAGTTGAGTAAGCAGCCCAGCCATTGCCAGGAGCGGCCTGGGGTGATGAAAATTGGCGATATTGGGACAGTTTTTCCTGTACAAAATATCGCGATTTTGTTCCTGTAGCCTGATGTTTCTGTGCAACCACAGCA
>JAYVFX010001108.1:0-3093 GCA_043772795.1 Deltaproteobacteria bacterium | reverse complement strand
CCGTTCCATTCAACGCCACCCGCTGGCCCAGGGCAGCTGAAGACGCCTTTCGAGGTCGGTGCCTTTTCGGGGATCTTTACGGTCGTCACTGGAGTCTTGAATACCTGTTTCTTGGTTTCTCGGTCGACGCTATAGAGATGCCCATCCTTGCTGCCAATTGCAACCATAGGGCGCCCCTTACTGTTCCAGTACAACATCGGCGCAGCCGCGAGATCGAGATCAAGGCCGTCGTTCGGAAACATCTGAAACCACCATTTAAGTGCTCCGGTGCGTGCATCAAGCACCACCATACTGTCGGTAAAGAGGTTCGCCCCTGCTCGATAACTTGGCACAAAGTCCGGCGCGGGATTGCCGACCGGCACAAACACCTCACCGCTCGACATGTCGAGTGTATACGTAGTCCAGCTCCCGCCACCTCCGTAGCGCGCGCTGTCCCGATCTGTCCAGGTCTCAGCACCCGTCTCCTTGCCGCGTGGAATTGTGTAGAAACGCCACACCTCACGCCCAGTCTCCTGCTCGAAGGCCATGATACGCCCACGAATGCCCCAGTCGCTCCCAGCCGCCCCAGCAATGAGAAGTCCTTGCCAAATTGCTGGCACAGAACTGAAGAATTCTCCCTGCCCAGGGTCACCGACTTGCTGCTGCCACAGCGTCTTACCAGTAGCGGCATCGATCGCCAGCATACGGGCATCAGGCGTGCCACGAAACAGTTTACCATTCGCGTAGGCCACGCCTCGATTAATCTGGAAGATATCCTCTTGCTCAGGCTTGTAGACATTGCGCCAGCGCACTGTGCAGTTCTTCGCATCGACGGCCAGAGTGTCATGCGAGTTGGTCATATAGAGCGTACCGTCGATCTGTAAGAGACCAGCCTGAAATGTCCCTGAATCATCAACCTGAAGACGACAGACTTCAGTCAGTGACGCAACATTCTGCGCATTGATCTGATCGAGCACCGAATAGCGCTGGCCGTTCACTGTCCCGTTGTAGCTCCCCCAGTTCGTGTCGGGTGGGCCAGCGGCATTGACAAATGCTGAGGCCAGCAAGGTGGCGGCTATCGTTAATGCGGTCAACGTACGGCGCGGTACCGTTCCTGTAAACGTCATTGTATCTCCCTCGTTTTCATGGCATGCCCCTGCCAATCTTGTCGCGAACTTCAGCTCTGTACCACATAGTCGGTGGGTGTCCATTTCCCCTTCGTTTTCGCTGCTCCGAATGTCTGTAGTGAGCCGATCCGAGACTGTCAAATATCTGTGATCCCGACATCTGTCGAGGTGGTGCTATCGACCCTATTCTGCACGGATATTATGGCTACAATATGGACTCGCCCTTGGATCAGCGTTGGCGCGACGTGGTTGGCTTTGAGATTGGTGACGGCGTACCAGAGATCATGAAAGGCGTCATTGCCTGCGAGGCATTCGGACGCGAGTACACCGCATACCGAGGATAGGGGCGAGGAAAGAGCTACAGACCGGCATCCTCATCGTTGGTGACTGAACTTGACGATAAGAAGTAGAAACCGTACTTTTTGTACAAATTGCTCATTTTCTGAAAGGATGCAACCATGCAGGTCCCCATTAGTGAAGCGCGCACGAAACTACCCCACTTGATCAAGCAACTCCAACGCAATCCCACGTTAACGTACGAGATCACGGTTCATCGCGAGGTTGTGGCCGAGTTGAAAGCTCCGCTGCAACTTCCCGCCGGTGGCGAGGCCACCAAGCGTCTGCTCACAATCATGGAGCAAATGCCACAAGTACGCTCGCGGAAAAAGGTTCGTGTCTCGGAGAATATTAAGAAGCATCTCTATGGTAACCCGCATGGAACACGCCCATGAGCCTGCTGACGGATCTGGGATCGCATTTCTTTTGTGATACGTCGTTTTTCTATGCGTGTCTTGATAACCGGGATGTCAATTCTGCACGTGCAGGCGTGCTCTTACAGGAGGCTGCCGCCGCAGCGTGTCTCTTTTATTGCACATGGGACATCATCAGCGAGACGGCAACCCTCCTGCGTTACCGTTGTACCTACAGTCGAGCCTTACAATTTTTAGATGAGGTCAAGCCCACCTTACGCATTGTTCCGTATGATGATTCCGTGCGGAGTCACGCCGAAGAGGTATTTCGTCGCTTTGGGAAAGACAAAAAACTCTCTTTTTGTGATGCACTCTCCTTTATCGTTGTGACCACCCTTCTCGATGGGATACCGTGTTTAAGCTTTGATCGAGACTTCAAGAGGTTAGGTCTCACTGTTCTCAGTTGAGTAAGCTAGCTGCGAGATCGAGGTAATCGCGGCGTGCTGGTGGATTATGTTCCTGGATTCCGCTTCATTCCATTCAGACTATGAGACTGTGCGTCCTTGAGTCTACCATACTGGCCGGGTTGCACACGAGTACCTCTGAGCGCTAGCGTGCGCCATGCAAGACAGCACGAGTAATGGGTTGCGTAGTATCATGACGATTCGGGAATTAGAGTGGCACTGGGAGGAACATCAATGACCAAGTCAACACAAGGCGGAGGGACAGGACGTTGCTTATGTGGCGCGGTGCAGTATCGGTACGTAGGCGAGCCGACCACTATCGGTCTCTGTCAGTGCGAGCGTTGTCAGCGGCAGTCTGGTTCTGCTTTTCTGATCGGTGTAATTTTTCCCAAGGAAGCAGTGACAGTCGAGGGTACGCTGGCCACCTATGAGGCTACGATCGATGGCAGCAACTTGCAGCGTCACTTCTGTCCGACCTGCGGATCGGCGGTGTCGATCACGCTCGATCGCTATCCTGAGATTCGCTCAATGATGGGTGGAACGTTAGACGACAAGAGCACAATCAAACCAACCTTTAGTGTGTGGTGCTCAGCAGGCCAGCCGTGGCTGACATTACCCGAAGGCATCTCCTGCTTTGCCGGCTATCCAGATGGTACGTTTGGCGGATAGCGTCGTTACTCTTCTTCAGACCTCATCCTCGCATCTCATCAATGCAATAACGTCCTTTCAATAGTGTAAATTATTTGACTGTATAATTATACATCTGTATAATTATAAGAGTGACTCGACCAGGCCGCAATATCGACCAAGTGCTAATCGCTACCGCGCGTGAAC
>JAYVFX010001107.1:0-12096 GCA_043772795.1 Deltaproteobacteria bacterium | reverse complement strand
CCAAAGGTTCCACCAACCCCACAGCATGACCGAGCCCACGAATTCCAGCGAGCCGTTGATGAGATCGGGAGTGCTCAAGAATACCTCGCTCCGTCCGCCCGCAGCAAGGCTTGATAGCGATTGAGAAACGCGATCTCCGCAGCCTGCCACGGCCAACAGAAAATCTGCGTGCCTGGTCGGAACTCGCCTGGTATCGCCGTGCCTGGTGGCAATAGCTTGCACAGAGCGCGCATCTCCGTGTGCAGGATATCACTATCGGCTGCCTTCACCAGCCGATGCTCGGTCGGAGGAAGAAGGAAGCGTTCGCGGATCACCCGATCGTTGCGCTTCTCAATCTCCTGATAGTCCAGAAGAAAGTGTTTCAATGGTCTGCCGATGTCCCCCAGGTACGCTTCGCTCGCATCATGCAGCAACGCTTCAAGCGCCAGCTCTGGTGGCACCATGAGGCTGACTAGGACGCTGTGCTCGGCGACACTGTAGAAGTACGCCGTATGCCCGGTATACCGGCACAACATCGCCAGCCCGTGGGCAATGTCTCCGATATGTATGTCTTCAACCCGCGGATCCGCCGGCCAGTATTTTCGCCCGGTGTAGGTCCACATCCATCCTGAATCTGGTCGATATTCAGCCATTCATTTTCTCCTTTCTATCCGACGTGCGTTTCCCACAGCACCTTCAGTCTTGCGTTCGTCATCGGGATCCAGGTTTGGGCGCGTGGTCGCCACTGAAAATACCGTAACCCATAGCGATTCGCATTTGGATACCGGCGTTGCATGTACTCCACAATGGCGGTGCTGACTTCGCTGTCGGTCAACTCGAGCGTGACTTTCATCTCAGTACCCTCCGACGCTAGGCGGGGTGAACGCCGGCGGGGGTGTGGAGATCGGCACCACCCCGAGCGTGGTCGGCGGTGTGCTTGGACCCATTGGATAGACATACGAGTAGGCGCCGTTCGGTTGGACGACGATGCTCGGCTGGTTACTTGTGCCTGGATACACGTAGGTGATCGCCCCGTTCGGTCCGACGACCGCCACTGGGCTCTGTGCGTGTGAAATCATAGCGAAGAGCATGATCAAAACAGCGCCGAAAATAACCCCGAGAAGAACTCCGGCCAAGTATTTCATAAGTCACCCCTTCACACACAGCACTTGTTTAAGTTCAGCCACGATCTCCACGAGATCACTCTGGTCCGCCATCACCTTGCCGATGTCTTTGTACGCGCTCGGGATCTCGTCGATGACACCCGCATCTTTTCGGCATTCGACTCCCTCGGTCTGTGACGCAACGTCACTGACCGTGAATTGTCGCTTTGCCTGAGTGCGAGACATAGTTCGTCCAGCACCGTGGGAGCAGGATTCAAAAGACTCCAGATTACCGCGTCCTCGAACAATAAACGAACGCGCTCCCATTGATCCGGGGATAATGCCGAAATCGCCTCGTCGTGCTCGCACAGCTCCTTTGCGCGTGACGATAACGTCTTCTCCATAGTGTGTCTCCCGTTCCGCATAGTTATGATGGCAGTTGACCTGGAACACAGGTTTGATGGGTGCACGCCAATCACCGAGCAGCACCTTCGCGACCGATCGCAGCACGCGGGTCATCATGATCTCACGGTTTTTGAACGCGTACGCTTGCGCCCACTGGAGGTCGCGCCAGTAGGCAGCAAACTCCGGAGTGCCTTCGGCAAGGTAGGCCAGATCGGGATCAGCGAGGCTTTTAAGGTTCTCCCCGAAGAGACCCTTGGCGTTTTCGATATGAACTTGTGCAATGGCGTTCCCGATTCCACGGGAACCAGAATGGAGCATGACCCATATTCGCTGATGAGTGTCAAGACATAGTTCGACAAAGTGATTCCCTCCTCCGAGTGTCCCGAGTTGACAGAGTGCTTTGTCGGCCGACCCGTGTAATATCTCTGGAATGTGCTGAAACTCTCCCCATCTATCCCATAGCATCGCCTCGTCCGTAGGAACTTTATGCCAGTTGAATCCCACAGGCACCGACCATTCGATCTCAGTCCGTAGCGCCTTCAAGGAATCGGGTAGATCGGACGCACCGAACGGGAGCCTCGCCGCCATCATCCCACAGCCGATATCAACCCCCACTGCAGCCGGGATCACGGCGTTTTTCGTGGCCACAACCGACCCGATCGTGGCACCCATCCCGAAGTGGACATCTGGCATGGCGGCCACATGATGGAAGATGCAGGGTAAGGATGCAGTATTACGAAGCTGTTGTATCGAGTTCGCATCGACATCATTGGTCCAGATTTTTACCGGCGCATGGTACGTACCAAGCAGTTCGTTTCGAATCGGCATTGGCTAGCCCTCCTATGTCACGTATCGGTCGGTAGAAGATCGCCATCAGAAACAAGAACAGTATCAAATCCATATTTGGAAGTTTAACACAGTGTGAAGAAGATGTCAACTCTTTTGTCGTCGGCTGAGTCCGTCGATCAGCACATCCTGAATCGATCGCTTCGTCGCGTGGCTTTCATATACGTCCTCGTCGATCGTTCCTCTGGCGATGATCCGGTACTCAAACACGTTCCGATTCAGCCCAGCTTGTGCCTGTCTGACTGGACCAATGCGTTCCAGCATCTGATCAAACTGCTCACCATTCCAGTCGCTCGAGAACCGCGTTAAGATGTTTGAGCCTTTCTGCAAGCTGAGCCCATGCCCCATGCTTCCTGGGTGTGACACGAGGATCGGAATCTCCCCGTTGTTCCACCGCTCTTCGATGCCCACCTTATTGCTGAAGTGGACGGCCTTGGGGAACCGTTTCAAGATGCGTTCGAGATCGTGCTTGTAGTTGTAGCCCAGAAGAATCGGCATGCCGGCGGCCTCTTCGACGATCTCTTCGACCGCATCGAGCTTGGCCGAGTGGACTTCGAGCCACTTGCGTGGACCTGGATCGTCGGGACTACCGGCGTAGACGGCGCCGGCGGCCATCTGCAACAGCTTCTGTGTCCTCGCGCCGGCGTTGAACGCTTCGATCGGATGCTCTTGAATTTCGGTGAGCATCTTCTTCTCCATCTCGCGGTACTGCTTGCGCGCCTCAGGCGGAAGGTCCACATAGATCGGCTTGATGATCGGCTTCTCGAGATCAAACCAGTCCTCCGACTTCAGAGATAAACATATATCTTTTATTGCCGCTTGGATCTGTTCTTGGGCGTGCTTCTCAGGGGTGATACCGTGCCCATCGAAGTCACGCCTAAACCATCGCTTCTGGAACGCGTCAAATACGCGGCCGAGTCGTTGACCATAATCGAGAAAGAAAATTTGTCCCCATAGATCTTGTAGACCGTTTGGCGCAGGCGTTCCACTAAGTTCGACAAATCGTTCTGTCTTATGCTCATAGATCGCTTTGAGCAGGGCCTTTGGGCGGACCCCTCCGTCGCCTTGGATCCATTCGGTTCCTTGGGCGTTGGTGCGGATGTTCGCACGGAGGGACTTAAGTTTGGTAGACTCGTCAACAACGACCATTCCGTAGGGCCAGTGTGGTCCCCAGGTACGGATAAGCCATTCGAGGTTTTCGAAGTTCGTTGAAAATATGTCCGCCTTGACATGAAAAGCCTCCTGCCGTTGTGTCGGCGTACCGATGATGGGCATCACCTTGAGATCCAAAAGATGTGACCAGTTCTTTGCTTCCTTCGGCCATACATCGCGAGCAACCCTAAGCGGGGCGACAATAAGAACGGGCTTGGTGATCATCTCGGCAAACTTCATCCGGTCTATTGCTGTCAGCACAGCCGCGGTCTTCCCGGCGCCCATGAATGCAAACACCGCCGCCTTTGGATTGTTGACAATGTGATCAATCATCAAATGTTGGTACGGCCTCAGATCGGATTCACTTAACATTTTCCACAGACTTTCTCCACATAGTCGGCTACCGCGCGGAAAATCGCAGGGTCGGTCTGATTGTTTTTTATTCTATTCGCCAAAGCAGATATGATGTGAACGTTACCTTTGACATAGCCTCTCGATGGTATTATTCTATCCACATTCGGAGAACCGTCTCGAGGACCCTTCGTCAAAGACCGCGCGATGGGTATACCAAGCACTGGGCAAACTTTAGGAATGATCATATCCTCTTTCGACAGATCAAACAATATACCTAGCCGTTTGGCCCTTGACTTGGTCGCAATATAAAGATAGGCGGAAGGATTTGCCCGCTGCCACCGTAAAGCTCGAGCGCGAGCCTTCTTCGGATTAACCGTGTTCCATTCGCTGGCCTCTCGTCGTGTGCAAACCGCACATCGGCTTTTTCTACCGTCTCTGCGTGTCACATCTCGGTTGAACGCGTCGATCGGTTTCACTTCTCTGCAAAAGAAACACTCTTTTGTCACACCAGCTCTCGCTCCTTCAACACGCTCACCAACCAGTTGTCCCAGTACTCGCGATCGACCTTTTCCGGCAGCGTCGACTGGGTCGTGAGCACTTCCAATTCATCCATCAGTGCGTCAAGTGCAGGCCCCACCTCGTCACGGAAATGCAGCTCACCATTCTTGACACGAATGAGGTAGTCCGTCTCGGGTAGCGGATAGCTGTACCCACCGTGCGTCAGAATGTGCTTCACTTGGTAGCCCGCACGGAACGCATGGCTCACGGCCTTCCAGTCGACACCGGCGTTCTGCTCGGCTTGCTTCGCCCGGTCGCCATAGTTCTGCGTAAACTTTTCTAGCATCGGGATGTAGTGACTGCACAAGGCGTTTGGCACGAGGGCCTTTCCACACACGATGTAGATAGGACCATTTTCATTCTCGGTCTTCTGTATGTGCTCACCTTCTGGTAACACATTCCACACATAGTTCACTGTGAACTGCGCGTTCGAACGTAAGAACTCTAACACCAGTTTCGCGTCCGCCAATCTCGACCCCTTCACCCCATACTTGGCAGCCTGGCGCCTGGCGTACCCGACGAAGGCCCGGAGGTTCTTGGTGTAGAACCGCTCACGCAGACGAGTCAGCTCCATCCACAGCGGCGTGCTTTGCGTCAGCGCCTTAGCCGGAGCATGCAGCATGTCCAGCGCGACTGTCTCGCCGGCGCACGCCAGATTGAGGAAGTAGTGCAGGGAGTAGAACTCCGTGTCGACATCCTCGTTGGTATTCCTTCCAACACCGCGCTTCGTGCTATGGTTGATCGACTTCGGGACACGTTGCAGCGCGATCTCTCGTGAGGTCGGCATGAACACGCCCTTAAAATCGTGGTCAGAGTTCGGCCCGTCGGTCCCATAGAGATGGGATCCGAAGAGCATTTCTACGATCTTCTTCATGACGCCCTCCTATTAGGTCAGAAATCCCCGTCAGCCACTTGCAAGCAGGTGAGTCCTATCTCCCTCCACATCTTGACGACCGAGTTACGATCGTCGAGCACGGCCCAGGTCCGTCGTCTGAGGAACGGGTGCTGCTCGAACAGTTCCTTCTTGACGATCGCATCCGTCCGCTCGTCTCCCGTTTTTCGCATCACGAGATCGAGTCGATAGCTAAAAAGATTGTGCGTGTGCAGCCAGTACTCTGTGACAATCCTATACTTCTCCTGGCGCCCGGACATCAGCACAATGTCGTACGTCCCGCTCGCATGCAGCGCGTCGCAGATCCTGACGATCGGCCAGTTGACCGCATCTTCCATCGAACTGTCGTGATCATGTGGTTCCCGATCACCACGCAGCGCGATGGTCCCGTCGATGTCACAGAGGATGATCGGTTTCATAGTGGAAACATCCTGTCGATGTCCTCCTTCGATTTCGGCACCAGCACCGTGAGCCCGTGCTTCCGCAGCGTCTCATGCCGACGCTCTTGATGAGGCTTCACACGCCCGTTCGTGGCCTTCAGTTCGACAAAATACAGAGCACTCGGAAGCACCAGCCTCGGTAGTATTACGAGCCTGTCGTTCCACCCGTCTTGACCCATCTTAATGCACTCTCCGCCCAGTCGATGAATGCGGACACGCAGGTAGGTCTCGATTTTGGACTCTCTCATGGAAGCTGCTTCTCCCCAAGTTCGAATTTAATCACATGTAAGGATGGCGGCCGGCCAACCCCGCGCGCGAACACCTTTAGGAGATACCCGTCTGCTGTGACAATCAGGGGGTCAGCCCCGCTCATGACCATCGCGACCGGTGTGCCATATTGATTCGGTAATTTTGTGAGTAGCTCGCTCATCGAGTCCTCCCTTCCATCGGATGCGGTAGATGCACAGGAATCAACCTGATCTGCCCCTTCACATCATCGATCTGTAACACAAAGGGCTGCCCTTGTACCACATGCGGGCCGTCCCCGTCAAGGGTAAACTTCAACCCTCGCGAATTCACAATGGTCTTGAGCGTGCCGGTAAAGCCGGCGGTGTAGGGTTCCTGGATGATCATGCTTCTACCCCCAAATCGGTCAGCAAACTGTTGGCCTCTTTGATGTACCAGTCGTAGTCGAGGTCAGCGGGTACGCTGTCCGGCAAAGTGACACAAGGTCGCGCACCGTACGTCTCCGGGACGAGGTGACCGTTGACTTTGTACGTGATGGCGTTTTCTCTTTCTTCAGTAGAGTAGTACCATCTAATGATCTTGCCGATAGGAACGCCCGCATGAACGCCTCCTCCCTTAACGGTTCTGATGCACATAAACTTCCTAATGTCACGAGTGCTGCGAATTGTTTCTTCGATATCGGCTTCGAGCGTGAGATAGTCGATGACCGCTTGAGCGCAGATTCGTGCTGATGGGTTCTTATGAAGGGGTAGTCCCTCTCCATAGACGCCTTTTGTTTTGACAGTGCCATCAGTTTTGATTGCGACATATGAGTTGACATCCCTTGAAAACAGGCCCGAGTAATCAGCTCGTTCTGTCTCAAACCCTGTAGTACGTTCCCATTCTTTGACCGCATCGAGCGCCTCCTGTTCTGTGTCTCGGCAGCACCGGATCGTGACGCCGTCGGTGTTGGCAGAGATCACTTCGATCCCGATGATATCGTCGAGCGCTTCGATCAGCATGAGCAGGGCGAGCTGCCCGGTGATCACGATCTGGATGAAGAGGTCCGGGCTATACAACGCGCTCCATTTGGAACTGAGTTTGCCGAACGTCCCGTTGATCGTGATCTTCAGAGACTCCGAGACCGCCTTATTGCCGGCGGCCTTCGCCGCAAGCCGTTTGTCGACGATACTCCTATAGACCTTCAGAAACGACGGGCCGATGTGCTTCGGGAAGAGCCCTTGATTCAACAGAATCGACGGGTAATAGGACACCACGTCGAAATCCATGAGCATGTGAGCGTCATCGGCCTTCACGATTTGCTTCGTCTCGCTCGAATGCAGCCCGCCGATGCCCATGCGATAGATGCCCTTACTCAGCTTGATGTTCTTCGACTTGAGTTCATCAGGAATGAGTACGCTGCCCTTGTCATTGACCACAAACCACGCTGGCTTTATATGCTCCAGCAAGTCGAGGGTTTTGAATTTGATGAACGGCGGAATGTTATAGTGGAACCGGTCGCCAGGCGAATGACCAGGCTTATCGAGCCGGCGCTTGAGGATCGTTTCGACTTCGCTCTTGATGACCGCTTCGGCAATCTGGGCATCGCTCTTACTCCGTAGGTCTATGCCGTACTGCTTGGACATCTGCTCTCTGAGTGAAATCTGCACCTTCAACGCATTCAACAGATCGATCGTTGAGTCACAGTCGTTCTCGCAGTAACTACGGAGAATCGCCTTGTCCTCTTCTGTCACCTCTTTGGCAGGATCGATAGGCAGGTCCTGCAACGACTTCGAATGCAGGCGGCCCGCGTACAGTTTGAGCGAACCGGTGAGCGGTGCCACCTCGATGAGATCTACTTGGTCGATCTGCTCGGGAAACACCTTTACGTTAAATTCCTTTTCGAAATTCCACCAGCGAAGGTTGTGAATAATTATACGATCCGAGGCTTTCTTAATCTTTTCGCTAGTGTCGCCGCGTAAAATCAAAGCTAAAAGCGGAATGTCGTAGCCCATTCCGTTGAATGTGACAATCGTGTGACTTGCCACCGTATGGGCAAGAAGTTCCATATCGAACGGATCGAGCGGCAGTTCGAGTCGCAGCGTTTCTTTGGTCGCCGCGTTTTTAAAAAACACGAGTGTCCAGTTTCGGTAGACCTCGAGGTCCATGATCATCGGCGAATTCATTTCCAGCTTTCTAAATAGGTGATAGCGGCCTTCAGTCTAGCGGTCGAGTCGTTGATTATATGCGCGTTCCTTCACGAGATACTCCGGGTATTTTCTCTTCAACGCATAGCGAGCTTTTTGGTACGCGTTATGATACTCCTTTGTGCCACAGCGCCCGGCCTTTCTCGCCAGTTCGCCTGGTTTCACTTGCCCTCTGCAAACCGCGCTTTGAATTCCTGACGAACCTCTTCGAGCATCTTGACTAGTGTCGTGTTCGCGTCCGCCATCCTCTCCTTCGCCATGGCAATCTGATGTGTGGCGGTCTGCAACTTCGCGAACTCCGCCTTGCTCTGGGTCTGCAACTTCGCGAACTCCGCCTTGCTCTGGGTGTGCTGCTGAATGAACCCTTCAAGCGATGCTATTGTATTGTCCCTCGCTTCGATGATGAACCGAAGCGTCTCGATCGTTGCTTCTCGCGATTTCAGTTGTTCGTTCAATCCCTTCGTCGTCACTTTTTTCATAGCATCTCCTTTGGTTGGCGGTCCGTGCGAGAATCGAACTCGCGTCTGAGGCTCGACAAGCCACGGTCCTACCATTGGACGAACGGACCCTTGCTTATTCTTTCTCTTCAGTCGGATCCACGACCAGTGGCCCGAGCATCTTATAGTCCATCACCTCAAGCCCCTTCGCATCATCCCCCAGCATGACGGTCGTGATCGGTGTGATCTTGACCTCTTGCTCCTGGTTGAGAATGGCTTCCCACCCGTCGACAAACGCCTGATGGCCCACGTCGCTCTTGTCGATGTTCCAGCCCAGGCTCTTCTGCTTGGTGTCAGGGTCGGCGAACTTCTCCGAACCGTATTGCATCACCAACGCCACACGCTGCTTCTCCAAGGCCATGAAGATCGGCTCCAGCTTATCGTGCATCCGAGCCAATTTGAACTTGGCGAGCTGCGGGACCGTGAGCTGGTTGCCGTTGCAGATGTGGATCAGCGACATCATCGCGTCGTACCATTGCTTATTTTTCAGTATCATCTGACCTCCGTGGTAAAAGGGGCGCCTATCTTAGACCCATTGCTGGCTGTTGACGTCCCACACCTTCCCGGTCGGTGGCTGTGGGGGATCTTCTGGGACATGGGGATACGGTACCCAACACTGGGCTCCCTCGTTCCAGACTTGGGTCGGTGCCGGCTCCTCGACGGTTGGTGGCACTTCCGCGCCGGTGGGTGGCACATCCGGTTCGAACTGCTTCGTCTCTGAGTTAAATGAGACGGTTGGTGCGCCTTCGACGATCGGATGGAAGTCCCGGTCTGGCTTCGGTGCTGTCTCTTCTGCTCTTGGGTCCACTTGTTCGTCCATATTTCCTCCTTATAAGAAACTAGGTGGACCAGGATTTCACGGCCTCCGCCAGCTTTGCGGAAGATATGTTCCCGTTGGGTGACCGCTAGCAGTACACCCTGGTCTATCTGGCCACCTGTTGTGTAAAAAACCCGGTGTCCTACCGTTAGACGAGTTCTCCTTATTGGGGAGGTGTGGGGGTCGAACCCACATTTCCGGCATTTCTATTTACCAGCTCTCTTCCGTCCCACCCTCGGTCGTCTCGGCTTCAAATCCATCGGCGTTCGCAGGAGGCGCTCCACCAAACGCGTCACCGTCTGCCGCGAACTGGACGGCAATCAACGTCGCGCGCATCGCCTTACCGAACTTGTTATCCTGCGCCCAGAATGACACTTTCGCGTTCACGAAGCAGCCGCCGTAGATCTTGCCGTCCTCTGCCGTCAAGGGTGACTTGTCCTTCCCGATCACCAGCGGACGACCCTTATCCTTCGGTCGGCTCGTGCTCAGGGCCATCTTGCCTGCATAGCCATCATAGGCTTTCATGTCGCCGCTGATGTAGCAGTACTGCTTGCTCTGCCCCTTGATACCGGCGATGTCGACGTTCCCTTCGACGATCAGCTTGGCCTTGTCTCCCCACTTGGCGATGGCCGTGCGTTGGAGTGCAGCCCGGATCGTCTTGTCGTTCTCGCTGTCTTTCTCCACGAGGAAGCTCGCACGGAACGTAAAGTTCCCGGCACCTTCAAACTGCACCGCTTCAAACAGGTCGGGAAACGACAGGCGAACATGCTTCAGCATGATCACGCTATCCACTTTGGGTTTCTCTTCGCTCATAGGTTCTCCTTGGTTAAATGGACTACTCTAATTCCAGCCACACTTTGTCGGCTCTCACATGCACTGCGACCAGCGTGCCGGACTGGTGTTGCGTCGAAGCCTTCACCGGTAACATGAACTGCCCCTCGTTGAGGTCCAGTAGCCGGCGGACCAGTTCTCCGGCCGTCATCCCGTTACACGAACTCATCGGCTTCCTCCTTTGCCTCGGGCACCGAGGCGGTAATCTTCTCCACTTCGACTGCGACTGTGAAGTCCGACTTCGGGACCGCATGCAATGTCCCGTTGACGACCCCTTCCTTTCCGACGATGATCGCAAAATAATGCAACGCATTGTCAGGCGCATAGACGAGGCGATACCACATGTGCGGGTCATTCAGTCTCGGATTGTTATGCACAAGTTTTCGGTGATTCATGCCCACTCGTCCTCCTCTCTGCCTACTGGCGCTGCGACAGTCGTCTCAAGATCCGAGAAGCCGTCCTCCGGTTTCTCCTGCACCATCTCCGGTCTCGGGTCCAGCGCATTCGCCACATGGGCCTTGCCTCCGGACTGCGTGATAATCTTCTCGCACTTCACCCAACAGCGTGGATTATCCTTCTTCAGGAGTTTCTCCGCATCGGTTGGCGTGATGAGTTTGGCCTTATACATCTCCTTTTTGGTGAGTCTGAACTGCTTGAACAACTCGAGCGCATCCTCGTCACTCGTCCAATCTCGGTTCCCCTTCTTCCCCTGAACCAACTTATAAGGGCCGTCGATCCCGAGGACTGGCTTGCCGGCGAGTAGCTCCAACTCGACCGCCTGTTGGACACCCTTGATGTGGATCTCCATCAGATCCACCATATCCATCCGCCGACCGAGCGCCTCGGCTCGGGAGAGGCTGAGCCCTCCGACAGCGGTGATCGTCTCCGCCTCGATGTTCTCGAACCCGTCGGCCACCGCCTGGTCCACCGCCCCAATCAGTGCGGGACAGCGATGGTTCGCCTTACAAAATCGGCAGGCTTTCTCACTCGGGGTGAGCGGGAGACCTTCGTTAAACAAGAGATCTCCTGTGAATTCGTCGACCGAGAAGATCTTCTCACAGTTCCGTTTGACTTCCTCACCGAATGCAAGGAGGTCCTTCATACTGACGACCCACTCCTTCGGCTTCCCGTCTCCGGTACGGGGCTGAAAGATCACTAGTCGCACGCGCTCGACTAAGGTTTCCAGCTCGTGCTTTTTGATGACCGCGAGGGCGTAACCCATTTCTTGCCTGTTGTTCTCGGGACTCACTTCGACACCACGACCGAACTTCAGATCGCCAATGATCAGCTCGGTGTCAGGCCGAATCACCACCATATCAGCGGTGCCCATCGCGCCAGGTTCGCCGGTGAGGTGCTCGATCGAGCAGCGCTCTTCGACGAGCAGCGTGCCCTCGGCTGCGTACTGGCGCACGTAGACGATATAGCCGTCTTGCAGAAACTTCGCGTTCGTCTCGTCGACGACCCGCTTTCCGCTCTTCATCGGATGCCCGATGTAGTCCTGCGCATTTGTGCCCTCTAACAGACAGACGGCCGCGAGTTCGTGGTAATCGGTCCCCTCTTCGGCGTACTCACTCGTCCGGTTCGGTTCGTCGATACCCATCAAGGTAGATCCCAGGCAGGTGAGCGCCTGGTCCCACTTCGACGGGCTTATAATGGCGTGTACGTTCTCTTCGCTCATTAGGGCTGCCTCCTACTTCAACAAGCCTTCGGCTTTAACGAGAAACTCCGCGTATCGGGCTGGCGAGATCTCGCTCGGCTTCGTGGCCGGGGCGAAGTCCTTGGTGACCAGT
>JAYVFX010001106.1:0-9372 GCA_043772795.1 Deltaproteobacteria bacterium | reverse complement strand
TGAGACCTCGGCAAACCCACCTCCAACAACCAGCGTGTGATTTTGCCCTCTTTGTTTGTAGAGTAAGCGTCCCGGCTGGAGGGAAGAGAGAAACGTGACATGATTGGGAAGTACACCAAACTCACCGGCTGTTCCGGGGGCGGTGACTTCGTCTACTGCTTCATCAAGCACTTGCCGCTCAGGGGTAACGATACGGAGACGGAGAGTATCTGCCATAAGTTAGTATTCAGTAGTCAGTGAAGAACTTTGAGACTAGGGACTAGAGGCTTGAGGCTTGGGTAGGGTGGACCAGTCTCTAGCCTCCAGCCTCTAGCCTCACCATTTATTGCGCAGCTAACTTCCTGGCTTTTTCTTTCGCGCCGTCAATCGTCCCGACCATATAAAATGCCTGTTCCGGCAGGTCGTCGTGCTTGCCATCGACCAATTCTTTGAAGCTGCGAATAGTATCTTTGACCTTTACGTATTCACCTTTAACGTTGGTGAACTGTTCAGCAACGTGGAACGGCTGTGAGAGGAAGCGTTGGACCTTCCGTGCACGGGAGACAACGATTTTGTCATCTTCTGACAATTCATCAATTCCCAGAATGGCGATGATATCTTGCAGATCTTTATACCGTTGTAAGATTTCTTGCACACGGCGCGTGACCTGGTAGTGCTCTTCTCCGATGATGTTGGGATCGAGCATCCGTGAGGTTGAATCAAGCGGATCCACCGCCGGGTAGATTCCCAACTCCGCGATCTGTCGCGAAAGTACGGTCGTGGCGTCGAGGTGAGCAAACGTCGTCGCCGGTGCTGGGTCGGTGAGATCGTCGGCAGGAACATAGATTGCCTGCACCGAAGTAATTGAACCATCTTTTGTGGAAGTAATACGTTCTTGTAAATCACCGACGTCAGTAGACAATGTGGGTTGATAACCGACAGCGGAAGGGATGCGACCTAACAACGTGGAGACTTCCGAATTGGCCTGTACGAAACGGAAGATGTTATCGATAAACAACAAGACGTCTTTATGCTCGACATCACGGAAGTACTCAGCCACTGTCAATGCAGAAAGTGCGACGCGTGCCCGTGCACCTGGAGGCTCATTCATCTGACCATAGACCAGCGCCGTTTTATTGATTACGCCAGATTCTTTCATTTCGAGCCATAGGTCGTTGCCTTCGCGGGTTCGTTCACCCACGCCACCAAACACCGAATACCCACCGTGCTGGGTAGCAATGTTGTTAATCAATTCCTGGAGAATCACGGTCTTGCCAACACCTGCACCACCGAAGAGTCCGACTTTTCCTCCGAGGGGATATGGAGCGAGTAGGTCGACAACTTTAATCCCGGTCTCAAGGATTTTGACTTCGGTCGATTGATCGGCAAAACTTGGCGCCGGGCGGTGAATGGGAGAACGTTTGACATGATCAAGTGAGGCGCCCTGGTCCACAGGCTCGCCAATAACGTTCATGATACGCCCGAGCGTCTCTTCTCCAACTGGGACAGTAATCACGTTCCCAGTGTCACGAGCCGGAGTACCGCGTACGAGCCCTTCGGTACTGTCCATCGCGATACAGCGAACAGTATTTTCACCGAGGTGTTGGGCAACTTCAAGAACCAGGTTCCATTCTTTGTCACTGATTGTTGTATTGGTCACCTGCAGGGCGTTGTAGATAGGCGGCAGCGCACTATTCTCGAACTCAATATCGACGACTGCTCCTAATACCTGCGTGATTTTTCCGACGTTCATGTGTGTCCTCTTTTTGGGTCCGTTAACCTTTCAGTGCCTCACCAGTAGAGACAATTTCCAACAACTCACGCGTAATTCCGGCCTGCCGCGCGCGGTTCATGTCGAGAGTCAAGCGGTCAATCATATCGACTGCATTGTTTGTTGCGTTGTCCATTGCCGTCATCCGTGCTCCATGTTCACTAGCAACGGATTCGAGCATCGCACGGTAAATCAGCATATCGACATACCGACTTAATAAACTCCCTAGCAACTCTTGTGGTCGAGGTTCGTACAAATACTCCGTAGCCGTCTGTGTAGCATTCTGTTCTTTCGAGGTGAGCGGTAAAATTCGATCGATCGTCGGTATCTGTACAACCGCCGAACGAAAGCGAGCGTACAGAACGTACATGCTATCCGACTGTTCGTTAATGAAACGCTGACTCAGCCGAGTGCCAATATCACGCGCAAGGGTTGGCGTCAGGCGTCCGAGGAGGTCAGTGTGATGTTCACCAATCGAAGTGGAGCGACGTTTGAAGTAATCGTAGCCGCGACGACCTACAACGGTGAGTGTGACTTTCTGCCCAGGGCGCTGGCGGATGAAAGCTTCTGCCATGCGGGTCAGGTTCGAGTTGAACCCACCACATAGACCACGGTCAGACGTAACTACGAGCAAGTCAATGTTCTCCTCTTCTCGGGTCGCGAGCAGCGGGTGTGCGATCTTTTGCCCTTGGGAAGAAAGATTCTGTAAGACTGCTTCGAGTTTCTCTGCGTACGGTCGAGCAGCGAATGCGGCTTCTTGTGCCCGGCGCAGCCGTGCCGCGGAAACCATCTTCATCGCTTTGGTAATTTGTTGAATGTTACGAACCGAAGCGACGCGCCGACGGATTGCTTTAAGCGTTGCCATAGAATTACGCCATAAAAGTCTCGTTAAACTCTTTCAGTGCAGAGTTCATCTTCTCTTTCAGATCGTCGGTCAATTCGCGTTTAGTGCGAATATCATTGAAGATACCCGGATGACGGGTCTCAACGAAGCGATGGAGCTCGGTTTCGTATTTCTTGAGCGCGCTTTCGGGCAGTTGATCAACAAACCCGTTTGTCCCTGCGTACAGAGAGAGAATTTGCCGTTCGACCGGCAGTGGCTGGTACTGATCTTGCTTGAGAATTTCTACAAGACGCGATCCGCGTGACAACATGCGTTGGGTTGTGGCATCGAGGTCAGAACCAAACTGCGCAAAGGCAGCCATTTCGCGGTACTGTGCGAGGTCGAGTCGTAAAGACCCAGCGATTTGCCGCATGGCTTTGATCTGCGCCGAACCACCGACACGAGAGACCGAGATACCGACGTTCACCGCAGGACGAACACCAGCGTAGAAAAGATCACTTTCTAGGTAAATCTGACCGTCGGTAATCGAAATAACGTTGGTCGGAATATAGGCCGACACATCGCCAGCTTGAGTCTCAATCACAGGTAGTGCGGTAAGGGAGCCACCGCCTTGCGCATCACTCATCTTGGCGGCACGTTCGAGTAGACGCGAGTGGAGATAAAACACGTCACCAGGATAGGCTTCGCGGCCTGGTGGGCGACGGAGCAGCAGCGAGAGTTGTCGATACGCGACCGCGTGTTTGGACAGATCATCGTATGCGACAAGTGCATGCTTGCCGGAGTCACGAAAATATTCACCAATGGCACAACCAGCATACGGCGCAATAAACTGCAGCGGTGCCGCTTCAGAGGCAGTTGCCGCGACGACGGTCGTGTATTCCATCGCTCCAGCACGAGCCAGCCGTTCTACCACTTGGGCAACGGTTGAGCGCTTTTGGCCAATCGCAACATAAATACAGAAAACATCGCCACCTTTTTGATTAATGATCGTATCGATGATGAGCGCGGTCTTACCGGTTTGACGATCACCAATAATCAGTTCGCGTTGTCCGCGACCAATAGGGATCATCGAGTCAATCGCTTTAATGCCAGTTTGTAATGGCTGCTTCACCGGCTGACGTAGAACGATGCCAGGCGCCTTAATCTCAACCCGGCGCGCCTCCTTCGTAGAAATCGGTCCCTTACCATCAACCGGTTGGCCGAGAGCGTTGACAACGCGGCCCAGCATCGCATCTCCGACCGGAACCTCGGCGATGCGGCCAGTGCGACGAACTTCGTCTCCTTCTTTGATGGCCTGGATTTCACCAAAGACTGCGGCCCCGACGTTATCTTCTTCCAAGCTGAGGGCAATGCCGTAGACATCATGAGGGAAGAGCAGCAACTCTCCAGAGGCGACGCGATCGAGTCCGTAGACCCGAGCAATACCATCACCGGCAGAGAGGACTGTCCCAGTCTCTCGCATCTCGACTTGCTTGTCATAGCCTTGAATCTGTCGCTTAATAATTTCGCTGATTTCGGCAGCTTTCAGTTCCATTGCTCCCTCATCTTTAGAGACGCTAACAAACAGTCCGTGCTTAATCGGCTACGGTGCTTGTTGCTCTGTAGAAATTCACTTGCTGTGTCTTTTCTGACTAAAATTTTTTCGTTACTTAGATTTGCTCTGTGAGAGCATCGCCCATCCGACGAAGCTGGGCTTGAAGACTCGCATCGTATACGCGCCCCTCAATCTCCACGACTACACCGCCGAGCAGTGTGGGATCGACTGTCACTGTTGGTAGGACTGTCTTTTTGGTGAGGCGACTCAATGCATCAACAAGCGATTTTAGCTCCTTATTAGAGAGGGCTGCCGCTGTACGGACCTGCGCACGAACTTTGCCGCTGGCAGCTTCGAGCTGTGCTTGGTATGCGCTGTAAACATCCTTCAGGATCGTTAAGCGGTCGTTGTCTGCAAGCACCCGAAGAAAACTACTGAGTGTCGGATGAGGCTTTGCCGAAGCGACGATCTGCTCAACGATATCCTTCCGCGCTTTAAGCGGGAGGGTCGGCAAAAGGAGAACGTGCTCAATTGCGGGATCAGCAATTGCGGTGACGATTTGTGACAATTCGTCACTGATGGTTTCTTCTGCCTTTTGCGTTTGCGCAAGGTCAAGCAAGGCTTTGGCATAGCGTCTAGCGGCTGGCGTTTGTGGCATTTTGTACCTCAGTCACAAGATCTTGGACGGAGCGGCGGTGGTCTGCCTGTGCGAGACGTGATCGCAGCAGTTCGGTCGCCATTTGTACGGCTTGGTCTGCTACTTCTTGGCGGAGCACGCGCCGTGCTTCCTCCAGTTCTCTTTGCGCAATTTGCTGCGTTTCCTTCTTCATACGTTCCGCCATTTGTCGAGCTTCTTCTACAATGCGATTTCGTTCGTTTTCTGCTACTCCAAGAGCTTGCGCTCTCATTTTCTCCTGCTCGGCTGCCAGTCCAGCGAGCTTCTGCTCGTATTCTTGGCGTAGGCTTTCTGCTTCTTCCTTTGCCCTCTTCGCTTCTTCTAGTGCCTGAGTAATTTTCTCTCGGCGTTGGTGGAGAGCGTCCTGAACAGCAGGGATCATATACTTCCACAGGATAAAGGCGAAAATGAGGAAGTTAGTGGCAGGGAAAACAAGTCCTGAGATATGAGGGCCGTGTTCTCCGTGTCCTTTCTCCACTGCCCATAGCACAGCGGGTGAGAGAAGAAAGAAGAGAGCAGAGGTAAAACTGACCACTTTTCTTAAATTGCTCTGCACAGTCACGTCAAGGGCCTCCCGAGTAGTTTTTCGCTAATCGTACGGGCAAATTCCGGAACACGGGCTTCAAGGTCTTTTCTCGCTGCGGCAATCTCTTGCTGCAGGCTTCCACGCATGGTTTCCAGTGTCGTATTTGCTTCAGAGCGAGCCGCATCGGTCAGCGTTTTTGCCTGTTCCTCTGCCGCGCGGTAGACCGTATCTACTTGCTGCATGGTTCCTGTCCTGGTTTCTGCTAGTTGGACTTTATAGCGGTCTTCTATTGATTCTGCATCGGTCCTGACTTGTTGTGCCTCTTTGAGGGCTCCTTCACTCCGCTGTGTACGTTGCTGCATGACTGCCAAGTGCGGTTCAAAGAGGAACTTACGAAGAAACATCCACAATGCGAGAAACAGGATGACTTGGAAGATTAACGACTGATCGATCGATAACACAACGCTATTCTCCTTAACTGTGTGGACAAACTTTGGTAGTGCTGAGTGAATCTTATCTACTTCCAGAAAAGAGGGAAACATCATCTACGGAGACGCCTGAGAATTCCTTCTAACTCCTCGTTAGAATAATACTCGATTTCTATGCGGCCACCCTTCTTTTTTGGCCGCAGACGAACTTTTGTTCCGAAAGTACGTATAAGCTCCTCTTCTAATGCAGCTATGTGAATATCATGACGAGCAGTAGGTACTTCTGTTGTCTCTTGCGCAACGGTGACAGGTACGGACTCAGTGAACGGTTGAGTGACGGTTTGGGCAACGAGCGTCTCCGTTTCCCGTACTGAGAGCCCCTGTCGCATAATTCGGCGTGCCATCGCAATTTGTTGTTCTGGCGTACCAAGGGAGAGCAAGGTCCGTGCATGGCCAATGGAGAGGTCGCCACGGTCGATCTCTTCCTTGATTTCATCGGGCAAGCTCAAGACTCGCAGCAAGTTGGTAATCACCGGACGACTTTTGCCTACCCGTGAGGCGACTTCTTCTTGCGTGAGGTGAAACTCCTCCATGAGTTGACGGTAGGCCAAGGCTTCCTCGATCGGTGTGAGCTCTTCACGCTGGATGTTTTCCACTAACGCCATTTCCATACTTTCGGCGTCCGTGACATCTTTGATAATGACTGGGACACGATCGAGACCGGCTTTTTGCGCAGCACGTAAGCGTCGTTCGCCAATGATCAGCTCATATCCCTGCTCTAATTTGCGTACGATTAACGGTTGGAGGATTCCTTGCTGTTTGATGGACTCGGCGAGTTCGGTGAGTCGCGTGTCATCAAAATAGCGACGGGGCTGGTGTGGATTGGGGCGAATCTCTGACACCAGCACCCGGCGATCGGCTGGGGGCGGATTCGCTGGCGTCCCTTGCGGAATGAGCGCCCCCAGGCCGCGACCGAGAGCACGACGCTTTACCAGACTGACGGTTTCGCTCATCGTTCTGCTCCTTCTGCGTGCGCTAGGGCAGTCCAGGCAAGAGGATCACGTTTTATGATCTCCCGTGCAAGGTCCATATAGCTTTGTGCGCCACGACAGGATGGATCGTAGAGAATAACCGGCAAGCCGTGGCTTGGACTTTCTGTGAGTCGAATATTACGGGGAATGACGGTATCAAACACATTGTGAGGAAAAAACTGCCGCACCTCTTCGACGATTTGATGGCTGAGCTTATTCCGCGCGTCAAACATTGTGAGCAGGATGCCCTCAATGGCCAAGTCCGGATTCAATTGTTCGCGAATAGCTGTAAGAGTCTCTAACAGTGAGCGCAGTCCTTCGAGCGCATAATATTCGCATTGTAACGGAACGAGGACGCTATCGGCTGCCGTCAGCGCGTTTACGGTTAACAGCCCCAACGACGGTGGACAGTCAATGAGAATGTACTTGTACTGTTCTTGCTCTTTCCGTAACAGGGTTTGCAGGCGATATTCGCGATTTTCTACATTGAGGAGTTCAACCTCTGCACCAATGAGGTCATGATTTGCCGGGAGAATATCGAGGCGGGCGATCGCCGTCTTCTGAACCGCCTCGTGCAGCTCACATTCACCTAAGAGCACCTCGTAAACTGTGGGGGTATCTGCGTCGACCTTAATACCAATGCCGCTTGTGGCGTTGCCTTGTGGGTCGCAATCAACCAGAAGGGTAGGTTCTTCGGCGACACCTAAAGCAGCAGAAAGGTTAATGGCAGTTGTGGTTTTCCCCACCCCGCCCTTGCGATTAGCAATACAAATGATCCTGCCCACTGCTGTTTTCCCTAACATACAGAGGGAAATAAGAAAAGCTCCCTTGCGGGTAGGAAACTCTCAGGGACTTACGATTTCTAGAGTCCGTATCGTTCTTTCATATGACGATAACGTTCATACGAATGAGGATCGATTTCGGAAAAGGGAAGAGAATCAAGTAAAGGAACGAGCGTTTGTCGTAGTACCTCTCCACGAGCCATCCACTGGTAGTAATGGCGTCCACCGTGGTTGTACGGACCGTATAATTTGCCACCGGGAATAGCCGAGGCAACCCATCGTAACAACGACTCATGGCGTACGTGCATGCGTAAGGTTACTTGTGGCTGTTTTCCGTCACCACCAAAATGCCCTTCTCCGATGAGAAGCCCAAGCACTAATCCAGAAGTGAATGTTGGTGAGTCCAAGGCTAATACCTCACGAGCATGAGGATGCGCGCAGAAGGAATTATTTTTTTATTTGTTTCACTGTCATGTATCACGTGGAACCTCTCCTACGAGAAAGTATAGTAAACTTTACTTGTTTCACTGTCATGTATCACGTGGAACTCTTCTTTGTGAACGTAAAAATTGTCCTCTCTTCTTTTCCATAAGGCAGCTGATATCCACGTTCCGTTCTCAGGATAAATTCTATTTTCGCCGGTTCTGTCGACAGTGATTGTAGTTCTTCTTTCGCTTTTGCCCCTTTCATAGCGACAAGAATCCCGTCTGCACTCACAAATGGGGCGGCAATGGTAAGGAACTCTCGGAGGTTCCACGTGGCACGGGTAATGACGGCGTCAAAAGCTGATTTCCATCCAGATGTCCTCTCAAGCTCTTCTGCTCTGCCCTCGTAGGCGTGGGTATTGGTGAGGTTTGCTTTGCGAATGACTTCCTTAAGAAAATTGACCCGTTTTCGTCGTGGTTCGAGCAAGGTCACAGCAAGAGACGGATTTGTAATGGCAAGTGGTAGGCCAGGAAAGCCAGCACCGCTACCTAAGTCAAGTAAGCGCCCACGTTCCGGTAGTGCGGCGAGAGCCGTTAGGGAATCGAGAATATGCTTACGAATGATGACTTCCGGGTCTGATTGGGAGACCAAGTCGGCAATCTTCGCCCAGCGCTTGAGCTCTTCTAGGTAGATAGCGATCTGGGCGATATGGTCTTTTGTCAATTCGACATGAAGAAGTTTCGCTCCATTCGTCAAAAGCGCAGATTGCTCATTGGTGAGCATGTGTATGTAGGTTTCCTAATTGAAATGAGGATTGAGCGAGGTAGAGACGCCCCGGCGGGGCGTCTCTACAAAAATCCTGGGAACGCTACATGTTTCAGACGGGAGCCCCATATCACGCAGCCCCGACTCTTTTGAGGTGAACGGCTAAAATGGAAAGTGCGGCTGGGGTCATTCCAGGTATCCGAGAAGCCTGACCGAGTGAGTGTGGTTGTAGGGCGGTGAGTTTCTCGCGAACCTCAGCTGAGAGACTCTGTACTGTCTTGTAGTCAATACTTTTAGGGATGTTCACGTTTTCGAGGTGGCGCAGGCGTTCTACCCCTTCTTCCTGGCGGCGAATATAGCCGGAGTACTTAATTGAAATTTCCACTTCCGCTGCAACTTCTCGTGAAACGGGAAACGGAGATGGACTTATTTCTTGTGTCATCGCAAAGGATATCTCAGGACGGCGCAAAATCTGCGCTAGCGTCACCGGACTTTTCAAAGCTGCACTCCCTAGCGCGATTACTGTTGCGTTGTTTTTCTCGTTGGGAACAATACTGGTCTCTTCCTGTCGTTGAATCTCCTCTTCAATAGCGCGCTTCTTTACTGCAGT
>JAYVFX010001105.1:0-2350 GCA_043772795.1 Deltaproteobacteria bacterium | reverse complement strand
CGCGCGTCTTGTATGAACACGTTGTTTCAGGGCTTCGTCGTATACCTGGTCGCCGATTAACCCTCGCAGCCGGTGATGCATCGGCGTATCGATGACTCCTGGGCACACGAGGTTGACCCTGATTCCCTGCGGTGCCAGCTCCGCGGAAACGCTCGTAGTCAGCCCGATCTGTCCATGTTTCGAGGCGACGTACGCCGAGCCGCAGGGGAAGCCGCGAAAAGAGTTTACGGAGCCGACATTGACGATCGCACCACCATGTCCACCCTCAAGCATGGCTCTAGCCTCATACTTCATGCAGAGAAAAGTGCCTTTTAGGTTGATGTCGAGAACTCGGTCCCATTCCTCCTCGGGCAGATCCGTGATTCCAGAAAGCTGCCCCTCGATGCCCGCGTTGTTCACCGCGTAATCGAGGCGCCCAAAGGTCGCAATTGTGTGTGTGACCATCCGTTCCACGTCCTTCGCAACAGAAACATCCGTCCTTACAAAGGTTGCCTCCCCTCCCCGAGTTTCGATCTCAGTGACGAGCGCCGCCAACTCGTCCTCCCGCCGTGCGGCGAGCGCAACCCTGGCTCCCTTCGCTGCGAATGCCTCGGCCGTTGCCCGCCCGATCCCACTGCTTGCTCCAGTAATCAGAACAACCTTGCCGTTCATGCTTGACATCTCTAACCTCCAAAGGCCATGGTTCGCTTGAATCTATCACACGCTGCCTAACGCCCCCGCGCACCGCGAGCCGCCCAACCGTCAACTTTCGGCTTCAGGCAAAACCGCCAGCGGGCGGCGATGCGGTGCAGCGCCGTGATACTCATCCAGGCCTCCTTTGCTGCGTGTTGCAGCGGTAGGATGGCTGTACCACACAATCCATCCCCAAGGAGGACACCTGGATGAATTTTTACACGCAACAACATAAACACTATTGCGGCATTGATCTACACGCGCGTGCCATGTACGTCTGTATTCTCGATCAGCATGGCACGAAGCTGGTCCACAAAAATTTGCCGACGACTCCCGACGCGTTTTTGCGGGTGATTGCTCCCTATAGAGAGGATGTGGTCGTTGGGATCGAATGTATGTTTACCTGGTATTGGCTGGCGGACCTCTGTCAGAAGGAAGGGATTGCTTTTGTCCTGGGGCATGCCCTCTATATGAAAGCGATTCACGGAGGGAAAGCGAAGAACGATAAAATTGATGCGCAGAAGATTGCCGTCTTATTGCGTGGTGGGATGATGCCCCAAGCCTATGTCTATCCCGCCGAGATGCGGGCGACCCGAGATTTACTCCGGCGCCGGTGTCATCTCGCGCGCAAACGTGCTGAACTCTTAGCCCACATTCACAATACCAATAGTCAGTACAATCTGCCGGAGATCGGCAAGCGGCTGGCGGCCAAAGCGAACCGCGAAGACGTCGCGGAGCATTTCCCCGATCCCAGTGTCCGCAAGGCAATCGAGGTCGATGTTTCTCTTATTGATCACTATGACCAATTATTGGGTGAAGTGGAACTCTATCTCACGCGGAGTGCCAAAGCGCACGATGTCCAGACGTTCGCCCGGTTGCAATCAGTCCCCGGGATTGGCCAGATCTTGGCGCTCGTTATCTTATATGAGATTCAGGACATCGCACGGTTTCCCCGCGTGCAAGATTTCGTCTCGTATTGTCGCTTGGTGAAATGCGCCAAGGAATCCAATGGGAAACGGCTGGGGACGTCCGGCAAAAAGATTGGCAACGTGCATTTACGCTGGGCCTTTGCCGAAGCCGCGGTCCTGTTCCTCCGCCAGAGTCAGCCCGGGAAAGAGTATTTTGCGAAACTCGAACACAAACACGGCAAAGCCAAAGCGCTCACGGTACTCGCGCACAAGTTGGGGCGCGCGGTGTATTACATGCTCACGCGGGAACAGGCGTTTGATCTGCAACGCTTTGTGACTGCGTCACCGCTGAGGGGAGAGTCGGAGTCCATCGTCTAACTGGCCACCAGGGGGCGGAACCTTCCTGATGCGTCTTCCTTATATACAGCACTGACTGTGCCGGACCATCTGGACGAAACGCCCCGAGCCGCACGCCGTGATTGGACCGACTCTCTCGCTCATCTGCTTGGTGATCCGTCACCAAGTCCATTGTGGCTGCCCCTCCCCCGAGTCTGAAACTAACTAGGAGTGTTTTTGGACACAACCCGCGATTTTGAGAAGGCCGGCATGAGGGCACAGAAGAGTTTCTAGGACGTAGCTCCTGCGGGGGCTACTGTTTCCCATACAAAATATTCCACGGGAAACATTGATCCTCAATAGGTGTTTGGTGCAGCTACAGGCTGTGACCAGCAACCGAAATCAAGTCAGCCGCAGGTACTTGAGTATGACGA
>JAYVFX010001104.1:0-2804 GCA_043772795.1 Deltaproteobacteria bacterium | reverse complement strand
CCATTTACCCATTTACCCATTTACCCTTTTCGCCCAGTCCGAGGAGAGACAACCTTGCACCCTACACGTTTCAGCACTAAAGAAGACGGTGAGAAACATCGAACCGCAAAGTAAGGAGGGCTCAGAATGTTGCGCTACACAGTCATTTCCGCCGATTCGCATATGATCGAACCGCCAACTCTGTGGACTGAGCGACTTGATAAGAAATACCGGGATCAGGCGCCACACGTCGAAGAGAATGAGAAGGGCAGCTTCTTTGTCGCGCCCGGCATTCAACCTTCACGGGTGTCGTTAGGTTTTGCCGCTGGCCGCAGTGGCAAGGAGCTGGAAGAATACTTCAAAAAAGGCAACTTTGCTGGCGCGCGTCCGAGTGGTTGGGATCCGGTCGAGCGTATCAAAGATCAGGATGTGGACGGGGTCGGCGCGGAGGTCCTCTACACCACGTTTGGCATGCCGCTCTTCCGGCTGCCCGACGCGGATCTGCAACGCGCGTGTTTTAAAGCCTACAACGATTGGGTCGCGGAGTTTTGCTCACACAACCGTACGCGGTTTCATGGCATCGCGCTGGTGTCGCTCGAAGATTTGGACGCGGGTGTAAAGGAATTAGAACGCTGCGCGAAGCTCGGGCTGAAAGGCGCGCAAATCTGGGGGTCACCGCCGCCGGAGCGCCCCTTCTGGACCGAAGAGTATGACCCGTTGTGGAAAGTCGCCGAAGAGTTGCAGATCCCGCTGTCGTTGCATATCGGCACCGGCAAGGGGCACGGTCTCAGTGATAAGGTGAAAATGTCGCCCACTGGCAAGCGTCCGCCATTTATGACGAGGAATTATACGAACGGCATCCACGAGATTCAGCGCTCATTCACCGACATCATCTTCGGTGGTGTGCTAGAGCGTTTTCCCAAGCTCCTGCTGGTGTCGGCGGAAAACGACAGTGGCTGGTTTCCCCATTATCTCTACCGGCTCGACCATGCCCATGAGAAATTCAACGCCATGTCGGACGAGCCCTTGCCGCTGAAGCCCAGCGTGTATATCCGTCGCCAGGTGATGGTGACGTTTCAGGATGACCCGATCGGCCCCATGACCAGCCAGTTCTTCGGTGAAGAGAATTATATGTGGGCCTCTGATTTCCCGCACACCGATTGTACGTGGCCGCATTCACGAACAGTGATAGAAGGCCAGTTCGCTGGACTCCCGGAGCAGACGAGAGACAAGATCGTCTGCCAGAACGTTGCCAAGCTCTATCGGATTGCTCTTGACTACTGAAGTTCGTGTTATATCTGTTTGTGATGAACTTCTTGGAGGACAAGAATATGAAAACTCCTATTTGTGAGATGTTGGGTATCGATTTTCCGTTGGTTGCATTTAGCCATTGTCGTGACGTGATCGCGTCTGTGAGTCGCGTCGGTGGCTTTGGCCTCCTGGGTGTCACTGGCTTTACGCCGGATCAACTGGAGATGGAGTTACAGTGGATCGATGATCACATTGAGGGCAAACCGTATGGGGTTGATGTCCTCATCCCGGAGAACGTGTCGATCAAGGAAGAGAAGGGAGTCACTATCGGTGCGCTGGCGCAACGCATCCCGCAAACGCACAAAGACTTCGTGCGTAATCTGCTGGTGAAGCATGATGTCGAACCGCCACGGCAACTTGAAGGCGGACCGCTCGGACGTCCGGACGCGCAATCCTCTTTACAGCAGGACGCGGCTCTGCATCTATTGGAAGTTGCGTTTCGTCATCCCATCAAGTTGATTGCCAATGCACTGGGTGTTCCGCCACAATCGATGCTTGATATGGGTCACGCCCATGGCGTGCCGGTGGCTGCGCTGGTCGGCGCTCAAGAGCATGCAGTTCGTCAGGTACAGGCAGGCGTAGATAGCAGACAAAATCCTGACTGTCCTTCGCATAGGGATGTCAGAGGCAAGCTGAAAAGCTGATGTGATAATCTCTTGAGGAAGGAAGCGGATTTGCGTACTACTGAACAAAATAAACATACAGTGATTATTGCCCTGCTCGGTGCACTGATTGGCATTACGCCATTTTCAATTGATATGTACTTGCCGAGTTTTCCGGCCATTGCCAGTGACTTGCACGCTGAGATTTCGCAGGTCACGCTTTCGCTAACGAGCTTCTTTATTGGCGTAGCGGTCGGGCAGCTCTTCTTGGGGCCGATCTCCGATCGCTATGGGAGAAAGACCCCTTTACTCCTCGGCCTAGCGCTGTACGTTGTCGCATCGTTCGGGTGCATCTTTGCGCGTTCGGTCCATGCCCTCATTGTCTTACGCGTCGTTCAGGCACTGGGCGGGTGTGCAGGGATGGTCATCAGTCGAGCGATGGTTCGTGACATGTTTAGCGGGAGTGAGATTGCGAAAGTCTTCTCCTTGCTGATGCTAGTCATGGGCGTAGCGCCGGTTCTCGCTCCGACGATTGGTGGAATTGTGACGACGGCCTTGGGCTGGCGATATATCTTTGTCGTGCTGATGCTGATTGGCCTCTCTCTCCTGGTGATAACCGCACGAATGTTACCCGAGACGCGAAAACCGGATGTGTCTTTGTCGCTTCATCCTCTACGCGTGTTACGCGAATACTTCTCTATCTTGCAGGAGCCGCGGTTTGCGACGTATGCGCTCACTGGTAGTTTAGCGTCAGCGGGATTGTTCGCTTATATCGCAGGTTCGCCATTTGTGTTTATGAAATTGTTTGGTGTATCAGAAAAGCATTATGGGTGGATTTTCGGGATGAATGCGCTCGGGCTGATCATGGCAAGCCAGGTGAATCGGCTGTTGCTGCGGAAACGGACCAGCGCA
>JAYVFX010001103.1:0-3558 GCA_043772795.1 Deltaproteobacteria bacterium | reverse complement strand
CAAAAGCAGCCTCTGAGGTTGTGACCGCATTTGCTCGTTTTCAGGAGGCATTACTGTTTTACCGTACGGTTCCAGTTCTGCCGTATGACGAAGCGGCGGCAGCCCATTTTGCTCGCCTACGGCAAGTCTCTCCCCACCATCCAGGCACGCAAGACCTCCGCATCGCCGCAATTACCTTGAGTTGGAACGCGACATTAGTAACCCGCAATCAGCGAGATTTTCAGAGTATCACTGGGTTACTGCTTGAAGACTGGTCTCTACCAACGTCGTGATACTATTTCGGCAGCGAGTAGCCCGTATAGAACGAAGCGTAATCATGTAGTGTGCCACTGCTGGCTTGTCCAGCAGTGCTCTTTAATCTGCCGGCAGTCCGTGAATGCGTGGCGACGCACTATCCTGTTCCTTGTCCGCTGTGTGGTAATACCGTGCACTCGACCAACGCCACTCCTCGTGGAAAAGTTGTCCACGATGCTCTCGGGAGCCAGACCTTCCAGAAAAGCATAGACGACGGAATCCAAGGCGACCCTGGTACCGGTGATCCAATACCCACCCTCACGCCGTTCCACGTATGAATATGTCATAGCGGAGTAGACTCTATCCAACTGTCCAACGGTCTGATTACGGTTTCTGAAGCTGGGCACGGATGGCAACAAGCGTTTCCTCTATGGTCGTTGCATTAGACGCCGCAACGTTGTGCTCACTGCCGACATGCTGATGGTGTGGGTGGGTTTCGATCTGCGGCCAGTGCGCCGCATTATCCCAGCGGATTTGTAACTCTCCCGCTGCGCTCTGCCAGTGGTAGGCATACTTGCGGTATTGACCTTCCAGGATTGTTTCGCGGATATAGAGTTGGCTTTCGTCGTGGAAGACGACTCTGAGCTTTAGGCGAGCATGCAGCCCTGCCACGTCGTACTGCAACACTTCATAGGAGCGGACGATATCAGAAAATCGCGCCAGCGTTTCATACAATTGCACGGCGCAAAACCTCTCCTCTCCCTTTCCACAAAGCAAGCGCCTGTTCAGCAAACTCCCAATCAGCCAAATCCTCTTCTACGGCGAAATCTTCAGCGCCTATGGTATTCTCCACACGTTCTTTCAGAGACACTAGCGACTCGTGGTATTTATGGCGAAACTTTGCACATTCTCGCTCGTATTGACTGATTTTCGCAAGCGCAACTGTCACGGATACCTCCCATGCCGCTTCCTCTGGGGTCATGAACCCACCGGCGGACAGGACTTGTGTCATGGTTTCTCGGACTTCGTCTGAAAGCGTGGGTTTCATGCTTTATCCTCCAGGCTTGGCGCTGATTGTTTTTCCTCAATCTACCATAACTTCGTCCGTGTTCTGCCCCTGGTCGCTAGACACTAGACCCCAAACTGTCGAGCAGCGCCTTTGCCACTTACCAATCTTTTGTGTCAAACCCTTCTGTGAGCTAGCCTCAGAAAGCGAAGAACATTGCAACATCCCCTATTTCCGCGCGGACGGTTGAGTTATTTTCGAGTCAGGCAGTGAACGGCGAAAAGAGGAACGAGTATGGAAAAAATTGTGAAGCTACATATCGAAAAACTGCAGGAAGGCGGGTATCTCGCCACCTCTGATGAGGTTCAGGGGCTGATCGCCCAGGGGCGCACGATCCAGGAGACGCTTGAGATCGCGCGGGACGTGGCGAAGAAGTTGATTGAGGCGCGCCAAGAACGTGAAGAAGCCTTGCCGCTGTCGCTGGCGGGCGATGCCCTGGATTATCCGCTGATTGTGAGTGTCTGATGGGGCGGCTCGCAGGGTTTATAGCGGTTTGCAGATGTATGCGTCCTTTGTAGGAGCGATCCTCGTGATCGCCCACACGCCGAGGGCGAAGACCAGCTTCGCCCCTACGAGGAAGAGGTCGCACGCGAGTGAAAACCGCTGTAAGTACCGGGGGATCGTCAAGCGTTTAAAGAAGCTCGGCTTTGCCTTCGACCGGCAAGCCGCAGGCAGTCATGAGATCTGGTATCACCCGCAGACGCGTCGCTACACCACTATTCCCAATCACCCCGGCGACCTGCCGGAGGGGACGCTGCGGGCGATCCTCCAGCAGGCGGGGATTGAGCCGGAAGAGTTTTTGAAGAGGAAGTGAGGCAGCGGCGTCTGCAAACCCCGCGCTGCGGCCTCTCCCCCATCACCGCGCAACGTCGTGACGGGAGCCGGAGGTTTCAATCCACGACAAACGCGCTCTGTCTTCCCATTTGTGCCTTTTGCCTTTTGATTTTCAGCTCTGCCAGCAATGGTACCCGACGTAGAACCCGAATTTCCCTGCAACGTCCCCTATCTGACCCAATCACTACTGGACAAGCCAGCAGAGGCATCCAGCGCCCGTATGTAGAAATGGTCGTGGTATGTGCCTTACGAAACGGCCTCAACACCACCTCAACACCACACGGCTTAATATCCAAGCTCACCTAATAGTTTATTTTCCCACGGCTTCAGAATATTTTCATATCGCCAGACCAGCCAGATCTGCGGATCTTTATAATACGGCCAAACATTGTTGAAAATGTGCTTATTTTCCCAGGCAAAGGCACCGGTACCGGTGCCGACGGTCCGTATATATATAGCGCCGTTCATAGTAACCACCGAACGTTCTACTTGTCCCGGATAAAATCCATGGCCAGGTAGCGTAACATTTGTAACTGTAAAATTTTCTTCATCAACGCAGTGTTTTACCCGTCCTCCGAAGATTGGAACTGGAATGTTAGTCTGATCGCCAGAACTAACCATATGGTCTGTAAAGGGCGCAGCAAAGCGTCGTAAAAGTAAGAACACATTTTTGGGATTGCAGCCATTCTGACCAATCTGGCAGATTGGTGTGTCCGTAGCGTAGTAATGTGGCTCTAGCCCCATCGAATCGACGAAACTCAGCGGATTCCCCCCCACATACGCATACCGATTACTTCCCCTCGCCAACCCAATCGGGTCCTCGCTAATGAACCGCCCAATCGACGGCTTGTAATACCGGTTGCGGTAATAATACAAATCGGCAAAGTCTTGCTCACGACCTGTATACTTTACCACGTTCGTGTTCGTCGACGTTGAAGTTCCACCATATGGATCATAGGTGTAACTCGCGACAGAACTTTGCCCGGCGTCGGACAACTGCAACGTCGAGCCGAGGGCGTCAGTTACATAGGATTGCACCGCACCGCCACTCACACGGGCGTAGTATGAATCTAGGCCCAAACCGGTGAGGCGATTCTCGACAACCGTTGCGCCAGTCTTGAGCTGGATTGGGTTCCAGCCGTCATACAGGGTGCTCACCGTGCCCTTCTGTCGGCGGCGACCGAATCCATCGTAGGTAAACGTTGCGGTGTTTGCGCCGGAGACCGACACCAGTTGATCGCGAGCATTCCAGGTGTAGGTAGTGGCACCGTCGCTCAACAGATTGCCGTTGTTGTCGTATGTGTAAGTAGCTGCATCAAGCTTGGTCAGTCGGTTGTTGGCGTCATACTGGGCTACACCGAACGGCTTGGGCAGCCCACTGTTGGCCAGGGTTCCACCGATGACAGTACGCTGACCGTTCGCGT
>JAYVFX010001102.1:0-3463 GCA_043772795.1 Deltaproteobacteria bacterium | reverse complement strand
ATTGTTGGCGAAATGTGCGTAGAGACGATATTCGATTTGCGCAGCATCGGATTCCAAATATTGCCCTTCGCCGGCTATGAACAACCGCCGTGGGAACAGTCGGTCGCCAAATACGTCTGTGTGATTGTCAGCGTTGGGCACCTGCTGTATAAGGCCAATTGAGAATCGGCCGCTGACTGTGCCGCCGTCATCCCCGCGGAGCTGGTTGATGTCGAATCGAAGGATACCGTTCTCGACCTTCGCCAGATAAGGCTTGAATATCTTGCTGTTAAGGGAGGCATACTGTGAAGCGAGATGCGCCTTCCTGACTGTCGGATGATCAATTCCGGCAAGGAGGGCTTCGGCGTTCCCATCGGTCGGAGGCAATCCAAGGTGCTCGAAGAGTCGCTGCCAGTTTTTCGGTGTGTGGTCGAAAGCGAAGCCGACCTCTTTAGCAATGTCCCAGAGCATCTTGTCGTGCGTGGTGTTGCACTCGATGCTCATTTCTTCGAGAAGCGCGACGTCGATTGGCGCGCCGTTTTTTTCCATTTCGACGACAGCCGGTATGACATCATCTTCAAGCTGTTGCACTGCCTGAAGTTCTTGCTTCTCGATCTCCGAATACATGACGTCGCGCAGACGGCCGACAAGGCGGGCGGTATAATACTCACGATCCGCTGCGTCGGAAGCATGATGCATATGGTGTTGCGTTTCATCGACGCGCTTGGTCGCTTTACCTGCCAGATAGTCCGCATCGAGCACATCAATGGAAAACCGCTTGCGGTGGTCGTCAAGTAGCGCGGCTGTATGTTGTATGTCGCTGAACGTACAGTTCTGTTCTTCGAGATCAACGCCCCACTCTCGAGCCATGTGGATATCGAAACTAGTTTTCGAGTTGGTAATCTTCTTGCCACGCAGTTCGCGTTGCGCCCACCGCTTCACTGCCGCTTCGTCGAGATTACCGCCAGCGAATCCAAACGGAAGGAACCGTGTCAGTTGTCCATCAATGGTGCTCACGGTAACGCCGACAGGTCGATTGCCATGGGCCCAGTCGAGACCGTTGGTGGCAAAGTTCACAACGACTTCATTGATACCCGTGAGTGATGGCGGTTCATCTGGATGATAATCGCGCTGTGGGACAGTGCCGAGAAACGTGGTGACTGACTGCGTTGGCTGTAATACGAAGAATGAGGGCGTCTCTGCTCGTGCTGCTGATGGCACGGGAATCGACTCGGACAGCGCGATGAGCTCGGCTCGATGCTGCTTGATCGCGACACGATCTTCATCGGTGAGCTTGTCGGACTCAGTGATAAAGAACCGTCCGTCGCGCGTCAAGAGCCGATGCCCACGATTGGTAAGTAGCGCGTACAACGCCGCTGCTGGAGATGGACTAGAAGCCGCTCCTGGGGCTAGGGCAGCCTGAATGGATGGCTTTTCTTCGGGGTCTAGGGCTTTCCCTAGGTCAGGAGCTACAGAGCTAGGACAGGCTGCTAATGGTTGAGCTGGCTGGCTCACGAAGTCAAGCGCGCTGACTGGAGCGGCGGTTTCCTCCGGCATATCAGCCGTATCTTCCATTGCGCCCCAACCTTCGGGCATCTTACCGAGGGTCATGCCATAGTCATCGCTACCTTGCGGTAGCACGATGCCAGATTTGAGCACCAGTCCGTTGTTGCGGAAACGTCTATAGTCAACCTGATGTTGCCAACGTCCCCACTTCCGTTCGACTGTCGTCTGGTCTGGATGCTGTTCGCGCAGAGATTCGGCCATCAACCAGCGACCATCTTTCGAGAGAATCGCATGCCCTTCGTCGCATGGCATCCGCGTGCTGTCATATCCATCCAAGCACGGCTTGCACTTCCCGCATTCTGCACAGTGTGCAACCCACGCGGCGCCCGCGGCTTCAGCGCCCTTGTACAGCTCGTCGGTGTTCCCGCCCTTCATCGTGAGCGTCGGTTTCTTGTACATCAAAAACGCGTTGAACAATACGGTGCAGAGCCCGTCTTTGAGAATCCGCAACGAGAGGTCCGTGTCCTCGTTGTAACGTCCGCGCCACCGATGCGATATGTTATTGCTGAGTAGGATGCCAGAGTAGCAGCGCGTGTTCAACGTTAAAGGACGAATACTCGAACCCTGTTTACGCGGCGCGAAGTAGTCATAGTTGAACGCGGCCATGACGATATTATCATAGCGGTCAACAAAGTCCTCAACGGCTCTGAATGTCGCGCTAGAATCGACTTCGACTTTCAGGTTATCGTTGAAGCGACAGAAACCGGAGATATTGTCATCTAAAATCCAGTGTCGAGCAGCGCCCGTGCTGACAGCATGTTCCCAGATCCAGTTACGAGCAGGGATACCACCGAGGCCGAGGTTGGAGAATGGGAGCTGGAGGATTTTCGCCGGGTCAATTACGGCAGCATACTGCGCGTATTCCTGCGGCTCAATGACGATGTGGTAGGGAATCTCGAGCCACTCGAGCGCCTTGCTCGTAAGGCGGGACTCCCAACGGCCTTTGGAAATGATATAGACAGGATACCGAGTCGGAAGTTTCTCGCCCTTCCCCCAGACCTTATCGGACGCTTTTACGATCGTGGCCTTCGGATGCCACAGAAACTTAGTGCGCGAGTGTAGCTGTTGACCAACAAGTTTCGCAAACGACTCGCGGTCCTCAGGAGTTTTGAAGTGTACGAGAACCGTTTGCCACGGCTTAAGATTTTCATGACTGTAATCAGGCATACCCTGCCAGAGTTGAGTCACTGCGTCGTATTCGGACACATTGAGCAGCGTCTGTTGGGCTTCGTCGCCTGGAAGTTTTTTGCTCACTTGCTCTCTCGATTATGCTTCTCGCACCACTGACGGGCTTTCGCGCCACCACACGTGCCGAAGTTCGTCCCGGCTCTGAGTTTATCGTCGATACACACAAAAGCAAACCAACAGGCCCCGTGCACGATGAACCTCAGATTGCCACGACGATGAGCAGTGGTACACGTCACTTCGCGTCGAGCGTCTTCAAACGTCGAAGTTCATCATAGAGAGTGAGATCGCGCGTGCTCCAGTCGAGCCCGAGGATATCGCGCACTTTCTGGCGGAACGTTGATTCCGCGTTGCCGGTGTCGGGGTTCACGGGGGTAAGATCGACGGTCATTGTTGCTCCTTATAAGTGGCGGCGCGGGTAAGATAAAAATCAGCGAAGTCAGGTTGGAGGATGGCAGAGTGCTTGTCGCGGGCAGCGCAGTAGGCCATCTGCATCCCGCGCGACCAGGAGAGGAACCGCGCTTGTGGCACCTCTTTCCATTGCTGTTGTTGCGGCTCGTTGAAATCGAAATCTGGCTGCATCATGGCTGGTTGTAGTCGTAATCGAGGCACCGACCACAGGCAGCTTTCTCGAGGTTGATGCGATGGGTACAGCGGTGAGCGCTATTATCGACACCTCTTATGGTATCAAACAGGCCATGCATCTCGCGGAGAGCGTCAGCGAGCGTCTTGC
>JAYVFX010001101.1:0-2831 GCA_043772795.1 Deltaproteobacteria bacterium | reverse complement strand
GGAGTTGATGCCCCTGCGGTCACACCGACTTCTTTCACTCCCGCAAACCACCCTGCCTCAACCTCGGTCGGTTCTTCGATGTGATACGTGATTGCGCCCTCTTGCTGGCAGACCGTCGCCAGGTGGCGTGTGTTGGAGCTGTTTTTTCCACCCACGACAATCATCAGTTGCACCTCACGTGCGAGATCACGGGCGGCGTCTTGTCGCTCAATCGTTGGGTTACAAATGGTGTTGAACACCTTGAGTTCTTTACAGCGCGGTGCGAGATAGGAGAGGACTTCGCTCAGGCGCTCGGTTTCCTGCGTCGTCTGCACAACCAAGCCGACTTTTTTGTTCGCCAGCTTTACCGTGCGTGCCTCTTCCGGCTTCTCAATGATCGTCGCATGTCCACCAGCATGGCCAACAGTCCCAATCACTTCGGGATGCTTGGAGTTGCCGAAGATCACCAAGTGATATCCTTCGTTGACCAGCTGTTTGGCGCGGTTTTGCACCAAGGTCACCAACGGGCAGGTCGCATCAACGATTGTGAGGTTTTTCTGCTCGGCTTGCTGATAAGTTTCCGGTGGCACTCCATGCGTGCGGATGATCACCGTTCCACCGGCAGGCATGTCGTCAAGGGAATCGATCACACTCGCGCCTTTGTCCGCTAAGGACTGCACGACTTGGGGGTTGTGAATAATCGGCCCGAGTGTCCGTACCGGAACGTTTTGATGGGTTTCCGTGGTCTGATGCACCATGTCGATGGCACGCTCGACTCCCCAACAGTAGCCAGCATGCACAGCTTTGCGAATGTTTCTCACGCCCTCTTCTCCTCCTGCATCTTTTGGAACGAGCCAACGGTTCCTGTCTGCGAACCGATCCACAACTCGCCCCCTTCATACAACTCTTTTTTCCAGATCGGAACGGTTTCTTTTAATTGATTGATCGCGTAATGGCACGCCTCAAACGCGGCATGACGATGCCCTGATGAAACCGCAATTGCTACACTCGCCTCTCCAATGCCTACTCGCCCGAGGCGATGAATCATGACGATCTTCTTGATCGGCCAGCGCTGCAAAACCTCAGCAGCGATTTTCTCCATTTCTTTTTCAGCCATGCCTGGATAACATTCGTATTCGAGGCGAGTAACCTGACGGCCTTCATTAGTATTACGCGTCATACCGACAAAAGTAGCCATCGCCCCGGCTCCGGGATCAGCAACAAAGTCGGTCAGCTCCTGCATGTCGATCGGGGTCTGCGTAATTTTGCAAAGAATGGAATTTTGCTCCGCGGTCATAGCTGCATCTCGTTCTACCTTAGCACCATTGCGAATTGTTGAATGTAAGGTGTATTAGAAAGGGCGTTTTTCAATCGCGAATCTGCAATCGTCAATCTACAATTTCTTAGCCCCCACTGACCGGCGGAATAAACGCGAGCTCATCATTATCTTGAAGGGGGTGAGCCTTGTCAACGTATTCTTGGGCAACCGCGAAAGCCATCGATTTCTCGACAGCAGCGAGTTCAGGATGCTCTTGTTTCAGGAGTTCCCATACTGTACCAACCGTTGCTCCGGCAGGAACCTCCCGCACGTCCTCACTTTTTTTCAGTCGCTCACGTAGGGAGGCAAAAAACCGCACGTTAATGCGCATGGCGCTCGCCTCGCAGGACAAACAGCATGTGTCCAAGTTCGGGCAAGACAAGTTTGGTCATACCGAGTTCCACCGCACCGGTTGAGCCAGGTAAGGAAATAATCACTTTCTCTTTTGCGACTCCCGCCGTCGCGCGGGTCATCATCGCTGCCGAGCCAATATCTTGATAACTCAACATACGAAAGAGTTCGCCGAAGCCACTAATTTCTTTTTCAAGAATTCCTTGAATGGCCTCGAACGTCGTATCGCGGGGAGCGATGCCGGTACCACCATTGATAATGATGGCGTCCACGTCCGATTGATCGAGTAACGTTCGCATGGCAGAGGATATTTGCGTCGGTTCGTCTTTGAGAATCTGATACGATGTTACGGTATGCTGTTGGGCAGTGAGCAGGTCTTTGATTTTTTTGCCACTGGTGTCGGTGTCGACAGTACGGGTGTCACTTGCCGTAATCACAGCGCAACGCACCGCGCGATGGGCCTTGTCTTTGTGTTCTGTAACCGCCATAGGTCTCTATGTACATGGTGAATGGGGGCAACTGCAACCCTACGGAGGCACGTCGTGGAAACCATTAAAAAACTCGATCAACAGCGTCATGAGTTGAAAGCGTTACGCTATTTGCTGGATTTCTTCCCGCAAAGTATGCAGAATCGCGACGCGCTCCCTAGCCGCGACGATTTTCAAATTGTTGACTGCCAACTCATTTACGATGTGCTGCTGTCGGTCAAAACACCAGAAGAAGCAATCAAGGAGATCGGAGCGCTTGACGTAGAAGATACCGATATCGAATCGTTCCTTCGTCTTGGCGGTAAGTTTTATCACGCCTATCCACAGATGGTGAAAGAACGCGGGAAAGACTTTCGCGCAGGAACAGTGAAGGTTGTCGTACCGGGAGAATGATCAGATTAAAGGGCGAAAAGGTTAAAAGGGGAAAAGGCGAAATGGAAATGAGGTTCAGAATTGACCCCCTTTTCCCGGTTGCCCCTTTTCCCCCTGCTTGTCCGTTTGTACATACGCCTCTGCCGGTGCCAATCCCGCGCATTCCTCCGGGTGCAAAATCTCCGCAAGAATCTCCACGCTATCGACGATGCGTGGGCCGGAGCGGTTCAGATACGCGTTACCATCAACAATAAACACTTTGTTATTCTGTACCGCAGAAAGTGCTTGCCACTGCGGGTGGGCGGTCAATGTGGGCAACTCTG
>JAYVFX010001100.1:0-4696 GCA_043772795.1 Deltaproteobacteria bacterium | reverse complement strand
ACCGACTCCTGGCTTTGTTGCAGTTACCTGCGGATCTCTATCAGCGCATCGCCGATATTCTCTCAACTCACCCCCCATTTCTTAGCGAAGCTTGAGTTTATACTCCAGAAAATAAATTGAATCGGTACGAGACTCCTGAGGTCAGGTTCCAATCCGATGTCAATTGAATCCCGTTGACCCGTCGGTAAGCGGCGATCTGGACGAGGCCGTAAACGTCCATTGCATCGGTGAGGTGGTAGCGAAAGCCGGGACTGAAGAAGAGTTCTTCCCTGCCACTATCGGCTCGTTCGACCCCTGGTGCATGACCAATTGAGTCCCGGTCGCGGTAGTGAAAATTGACCTGCGCCAGCAAATCCAGCTTTCTCAGGAGAGGATAGGCGATGCCAAAATTGAGAAATAGCTCCCCTCCTGGCTTGTAGCCGAATTTTCCTACGCCAACCGGGAACCGACCAAGTGCGGTTACAAATACCGGAGCGAGTGCAGTCTCATGTCGCATCGTGCCAACGGCAAAGCTTTGCACGAACGACAATCCAACGATGCCGTCCCACGCCCCGTTGCCCGGTTGGAGTGTGAGCTCTGCTTTCTCCTCACCGTTGTCCACACTCGTGGAGCCCGTGGGTAGCTTCGCTCCCAGAATCAGAGAGAATGCCGGCTGTAAGGGGGTTTCTGGTTTCAGGAGAAGGTAACGAAGAGTAAGCTGCATATCCCCGAACTCTTGATAGCGCCAGCGTTCGGTTTTATTCACGAGCTGGACTTTCCCAGGGTTGCCGGGCACCTCTTCCTCTTCGTGGCCTATGTGTTGATGGAGGCGATCTAGAAACGGCAGCAGCACACCCACTGTGAGTCGTGACGTGAGGCCGTAATCGAGTGAAAGTTTGTAGGTGCTATTACGGGTGAACTGTTCGTCATGATCACGGGGGATTTGTCCCACCCGGGCGCTACTCGTGCCGATATACGGTTGATCCTGATCGATAAACTCATAGACGAAGTTAATCGAGAGTTGTCGTCCGAGGAGCGGACGTTCAGCCACGGTCGAAGTCTCGATAGGACAGAACGCTTGGCCGCACGAGGTCAGACCCTGCCGTGGGAGTCCAAGAAGTAGGCCAAGGGTGATCACACTAAGTGTTATAAATCTATTGTACATGTCCCATTTCCTCTCTCTCTGTTCTATGGCGACGTCTCCCGTATTACCAAAGGCGTCGCGTACTTGGGGGGCGTACAGAGTGGAAACACCGGTTCTCGGTGGAACAGGCTTCTAGCCTGTTGCAAAAGACGAGCTGGAAGCCTGTCTCGCCGCGAACCCTGGTTACTGGATTCGTTCGTAAGACTTCACGTGAGACACGAGTGCGACAATTTACTACGACAGGAGAGAAGGAGGACGTTCTGGTGGGGACAATGAACGAGTTAATACAACGAGAGATTGCTCAGGTGAGAGAACTTCAATTGGTACTAACACCAGAACTATGGGCTCAGGAGGAGAGAGAAATTTCGCAATTGAGGCAACTTCTCCGCTTTGTCCATCATGGCGAAGGCAGCCATCCGGACAGAGTTTTATGGACCCTGTGGATTTTCCTTTGCTGCCGTGACAGTCGTGCCCACTGTATGAGAGAGGACAGGAAGCTCCGGCTTTCATGCCAGCGTGATGATTCTGCTTTGCGCAGCGAACGCACGACGTCAGGGAGGGAAGGATCAGGCTCGCACCTGCGGCAAGATAGCAGAGAAACGTCACTGTTGCGCAAAGACGCACGGAAACCGTAAGGCGCAGCAGGTAACTCATAACCTCTGCTGTTTACCGTAAGCGTCCGTACACCGCAACTCCGGGCATCAGAAGAATACCGTCAACCCACCACGGAGGTTGATGGGTGCACCAGGCACGAAGTTAATGTCGGGAATTCCTTCTCCCCCGCCACCAATAGGACAACGTGAATCGACCCCTACTTCTCGGCGTACGCACGAATTGGTGGCGAACTGCGTTTGTCGCCAGTCTGTATCAGCAAGATTCAGCACTTGTAGTGACGCTTCGACGTTGTACCAACGGTATTTAAGGATCAGATCAAGCAGGAGGTAACCGCGTGCGGTCAGGCTACGGTCCTCGATCGCGGGTCGGTCGTCTAAGTAACGTAACCGAAGCGCGCCTGAGAATCCGTTGGTGAACTGCGCCGTGAGGCCACTATTAAGTAGCAACGTCGGAGCTAATGGGATTGCTTCTTTGATCCGGCGGAAACGCGGGTCGGCGTATGTGAGATCAAGGTCGGCGAAGAGCCACGGAGAAAACTGGTACCGGGCCTCAAAATCAACGCCCCACCGTCGCGTTGGTCCGCTCGCTTCGGTCACTCCTTCATCACCGACAAAGACTAACTCGCTGTTTAGATCTAGTATCCATAATGCGGCAGCGAGGTCGAGTCGGTCCCAGAGATTAGTACGAACGCCTAGTTCTGCACCGGTTGAGCGTGAGAGGGGGGTGCCGCGAGCCTGGACGGCATCTCGCGCATCGTTGGAATGATATCCCATGCCAAAGTTGAGAAAAAACTCGGTGTTACGCCACAAAGTGTTCTTGTTGACAAACGGTGAAAGGATCAGGCTGGCTTTGGGGTTGACGATGCCATCTGTCGTATTGCCACGGATCCGCGTAGCGTTGGTCGTGCCGCGAGATAAGCGATCGTTGACATCAAAGAAGAACAAATCTCCCCGTACGCCGATTTGCAAGCGAAGCCATTCGCTCCAGAAGAATTCTTGTTGCAGGTAACCACTAAACGAACGCTCCTCAATGTTGACCTTTGTCGTCGGCGCAAAGCGCTGTCGTCGCTGCTGATGAAAGAGGCCGACATCGGCGTCGTCGTTGCGCGTCTCCACACCGATGGTGGTTTTGGTTGGTAAGGAACCAAGTAACCACAGTCGATCGTAGTGGACGCGACCACCATACAGAATGCGGCTGTCGTCTTGGTTGATCCCGTCGCCACGTTCGGTGTCGCCAGTGAAAAAGGTGAAGTTAGAGAACAACGTGAGCTTATAGCGACTACCATAGAGTTGCACGAACCAGCTTTCTTGTGCGGTTGGTGTGTACGTGTAAATCAGATTGATGTTCTGGCGATCAGACTTTCCGCCTTCGCTAGGGTCAATGGCGTCGAAACGGTTGAGCCGCCGCGCGTGGACTTCGCGTAAGGGAATCTGCCCCGAGGCGTCCCAGTCGCCGTCATGGGCTGAGGCCCAGAGCGTGAGTTTCGATTCCGGGTTCGGGGCGAGGGTAAACTTACCAAACAAATTGTAGCGACTGTAATGCTCGCGATTTTTGAACGGGCCATCAGAGAAGTAGACTTCGCTTGCGAGCAAGGTCTGGACCGGTCCGATCTTTGGTGACAACACGCCAGTATAACGCATAGTGTTAAAGAATCCGCCCAACGCTTGTAGCGAATTTTCCGCGGCATTGTCTTTGGTGATGAAATTGACGGCCCCGGAGTTGGCCAAATCGCCCCACTGCGGAGCATACGGACCTTTGGAGAACTCGACACGATCGACGACCTCGGGGATCAGAAAGTTCAGATCGGCATAGCCCTGCCCGTGGGCATGACTGACCATACTGACAGGTACCCCATCAACGAACAGTGCGATGTCTGTTCCGTGATCGTTATCAAACCCCCGCAGAAAATATTGCATCGCTTTGCCGCCGCCAGCGTGCTGGCCAGCGACAAGGCCCGGCAGGTTGTTGAGAATCTCTTGTGTTGTCGTGTGCGGGCGTAACTCATAGTCACGAGCGCGAACGGTTTCTGATGAGGCCGCTGTAGTCGGGCGACGCTCGGTAACGGTTAGCTCTTGGAGGCGAGTAAGACTGTCGTCCTTGGTTGCTACTTTAGCCTCTTCCTCTTTTACATCAGCAGGTAGTGGATGTGCCGCTACGCGTTGAACTGCGTGGGGCCAGATTCCACCATTAAGGAGGAAGACAGCCGTAAAAAGACAGATACTCCGTTGCATTTGAAGTGCTCCTTTTTCTTCTGGCAGGGGAGGCGAGACGTAGCTGCACCTCTCCCAGTAAAGCTTAAGTGCTTCTGCGATAAAGACACATGGAGTGAAAGAGACCTAAGAGAAAAAAGGAGGAGCGCGAGAACGGTAGGTTGAGCGACGGATCCAATGGAACTGAGATTGCGATGGAGTTGAGAGAACGAAATTTGCTAACCACGGTTCTGACGTGTGGGCGACAGGTAATCCTGGGAGATGCAGGGCGATGATTGTGTGGCAATGGGTACGAGCTGAAGACGCCGTACGCAACGACACACGTGGCGGATGTTTGTGCGCATTGCGAGTATAGTGGCTATGGTGGCGGGGATGAGGAGGATGTGAATGGAGTAAATGTTCGACGTGGGTATGGCTGTGCTCGTCTGGGTGCGAATGTGAATGGATATGCTCGTGCCGTGCTACCGGGGAAAGTGAGAGATTGAGGTGGCTATGAGGATACTCGTCTCTGGCGTGCGAATGCGAGAGGCTTCCGATCTGCGGCCGCACCAGAAAGCTGCAGAAGATAGCAATGAGAAGATAAACCAACCCTCGTGATTGTAGACGCTGTTTCCCCACCGGGCTTTCCCTGTTCCGAGCCTTTGTCTCTTCCTACGAGCACGAGGCGTTGTCTAGATGTCGGATCGATAAAGCAAGAATAGAGTGTGGGGAAATTGGGGCATAAGAGTGGACAAGAAAGAGAGAGCAG
>JAYVFX010001099.1:0-4259 GCA_043772795.1 Deltaproteobacteria bacterium | reverse complement strand
GAGCTGTCCCCCATTTTTAGGAAACCGTGGAAGGTGTTTTTCACTCCATGCATCCAATAGAGCGCGACGAGTTCCATGCCACAGACGTCGGTAAAAAACTCAATCTGCTTCTTGATGTCCTTGGTGCAGATCGCGAGGTGATGAATGCCGTTTGGTAGACCCATAAAAAGCCCTCCTTCGTATACGAGTGTAAATCCTTGGTCTCTCGTAGCATTCCACTTGACCTACGGGAAATCAAGTCGGGAACGCCGCTGCTTGCCCGCAATAGACCTGTAGAGCGAAGTTTGTTAGAGGCGGAGAGAAGGGGTAGTATCTGGAGTGGAGAGAACAGAACATGTCAAAACAAGACGATCTTATGCGCGCCTGGGTGCAGTATCCTGAACGATGGCAAGAGCTGTGGAATGCGTGTGAACGAGGAGAGGGACGTTACACGCACGGGGTGTTTGTGGTGAAAGGAAAAGGCGACAAACCGCCGAGACAGAAAACCCAAGGACAAATCATCGCCGAGATGCTGAAAAGCGAACCGATGGGATACCTCTCCTAAAACCCAGAGATGACCGGCAGAAATAGCTTGGAGTTCTTCCTTTACACGCACCACGTATTACGCGGCACGTGATGCGAGATCCGTAATTCGTGATATGACCTCTCCAACAAAACAGCTTACCGCTGAACGGCTTGCTCCCCTGCTTGCCGATTTTACCAAACGCTCCACCCAAGCGCAGCAGGTGCAGATCACAGACCTTCGTCTGCTCACTGGCGGCGCTTCGCGGCAGACGTGGTCGTTCGATGCGGGTATCGAGCACGCGAATGGACAAGCAGAGGCTCTTCCGCTGATCCTCCGTAGCGATCCCTACGAAGGCCCGCAGTCAGTGATGGATCGCACCTTGGAGTTTCACATTATCGAGGCAGTGTATGCTGAAGGCGTGTTAGTGCCCAAGCCATACTTTTTGGGTGATGACAGTCTGGGTGTCCCGTTTTTTATTATGGAGCGGATCGATGGGGAGACGATTCCCCGTCGCTTGTTCCGCGACCCTAGCTTCAGCCAGGCACGGCAAGTGATGGCGCAGCAACTCGGCTCACGACTGGCGCGCATTCACCAAGTTCCCATCGAGAAATATCGCCTCGCCGGACTCTCTGCCCCTCAACATGGACGTTCACCTGCAGAGGAAGAAATCGTACGCTTTGAAGAGATGTATGCAACGATGGCGCGGGAACCGCACCTTGCTTTTGAACTCGCGTTTCGTTGGCTACGTCAACATATGCCCGCAAAGCAAGAACAGGTGCTCGTGCATGGGGACTACCGCATGGGGAACGTGATCTTTGGACCCGACGGTGTGCGGTCAATTCTGGACTGGGAACTCGCACACATCGGTGACCCGCTCGAAGATCTCGGCTGGATGTGTGTGCGTTCGTGGCGGTTTGGTAACGATGAACTCCCGGTTGGTGGTGTTGGCAAACGAGAAGACTTTTGGCGTGCATATGAAGAGGCTGGTGGATACCCTGTAGACCCGGCGCGTGTACATTTCTGGGAAATTTTTGGCAATCTGCGCTGGGGCGTGCTCTGTTTGACGCTGACACAGCCGTTTCTGGATGGACAGAATCCGAGTGTTGAGCTGGCGGCGATTGGACGGCGAACGGTAGAGACTGAATGGGAATTGCTGCACTTGATGGAGGAATAATGCAAGATCGTCCGACGATGATGGAGTATTTACAAGCAGTGACATACTTTCTTGATGAAGAGGCGGTACCCAATCTCACTGGTTCGCGACAGTTCTATGGTCGAGTAGCCGCGAATGTCCTTCGCGCAGTGATGCGCGAGCTAGAGAATGAGGAACGTGATCTGTTCGCCGAGTGGGAACGCCTGAATCAATTGCTTCCAACGATGGATCGCCTATCTTCGCCGTCTGAGTTACGCAAAGCGATTCAGCAACGCACCCAAGATCTTTGTCAGCGCATTCGGCACGGTGACGCTGATGCTGGTCCATATCGACAACAGGTGCTCGTGCATGTACGTGAGTGTGTGCGCGAAAAACTGCTAGTGAACAATCCGCAATGGCTGCAGCGCCCCGCGTCCGCTTGACCTTGATTGTCTCTCTTGGATCACTTAGACTGCCTGCCATTGTTATCAATTTACAAACTTCCTCACTGTTGGTTTATAGAGCAATGATCAATAGAAAGAAAGATTCGACAAGAAGGAATATTGTATGCGTAAAGTCTTAACTTTTGTACTGACTGCTGTATTTTCTCTTGCCCTCTCGTCAGCATTTGCTGCTGACCCGACCACGGACGACCAAAAGACCCTCTATGCACTTGGCGTAGCGATGAGTCAGGGGCTTGGCGCATTTAACCTAAGTGAGGCTGAGCTTGAGATGGTGAAGACGGGGCTTACTGATGGAGTGCTCAAGCGAACTCCGAAGGTCAACATGCAAGAGACAATGCCAAAGGTGCAGCAACTCCAGCAGACGCGCATGGCGGCAGTGTCTGAGGGGGAAAAGAAGGCAGGGGCAGAATTCCTGGCTAAAGCAGCAGCAGAAAAGGGTGCGGTAAAGACTGATTCTGGACTGGTGTTTTCGACGATCAAGCCTGGAACTGGGGCATCGCCCAAAGCAACTGATACAGTGAAGGTTCACTATCATGGCACCCTTACTGATGGCACGGTGTTTGACAGCTCGGTGGAGCGCAAACAACCCGCAACATTTCTGTTGAATCAAGTCGTTCCCTGCTGGACTGAAGGCGTACAGAAGATGAAAGTCGGCGAAAAAGCGCGTCTGGTTTGCCCTTCATCAATTGCCTATGGTGATCGTGGAGCACCGCCCAAGATCAAACCTGGGGCAACGCTTGTCTTTGAGGTCGAATTATTAGGAATCGAAAATCCGGCTGAGGGTAAGCCGCAGTCTCCCGCTGCGGGTGGGAAGTAGTCCTTCACCCGACGCTCAAGCGTCGGGCTCACGAAACAAAGCTTAGCCTGAGCTCAATCGAAGGGCCTGGTTTACTAGGCCCCAGGGGACGCGAGTCCCTTTGTTTTTTAAGCCTGGTGCTTAAGCACCAGGCAGGACTTTTGTCCCTTGGTTACGCACACGCCAACGCATACACATCCTGCTTTGCTGCCGGTAGCGGGTATTCCGCCCATGTTGCGCCACCATCTTGCGTACCTATGACTTGCCCTTTGCGCGTGGCGCAGTACACCACCTTCTCGTCTCTTGGACTCAGCGCAACTGTCATCATGGTACTTTTTACGGTCACATCGTGATCAAAGCGCTGCCAACTCTGCCCGAGATCACGACTGCGATAGAGTGAGCCTGCATTACTCATGGCTGCGGGGCTCAACGCGGCGTAGAGCATGTTGGGATCATGTGGCGCGACCTGGATATCGCGCGCATATGACAATGGTGAATGCCGCCAGATCTCCATCTCCTGCCACGTGTCTCCGCGATCGGGACTACAGAAAAGACCCATTCGTGTCGCGAGAAACACGGTGCCTGGCCGTACCGCACTCACACTCAGTGCATGTGAATCCATCATCCCTTCGGCTTGGGTATCGCTAATGAGTTGGCTTTTGAGATGCTCCTGCTCGGTGAATTTGAGTAACTCTCTCGTGCAGTCTCCCCAGGTTTCTCCGCCATCAAGGCTGCGAATGACACCACCGACTTCGAGTCCAGCATAGAGCTCGTTTGGATTACTTGGGTCGATTGTCATGCGAATCACACGACAGGGAAATCCCATCTTTACCATTCCTGCTGGTTCAATAATGGGTAACCGTCGCCAACTGTCTCCGCCGTTGTCACTGCGATAGATCGCCGGCGGTGCTGCTCCTACGTAGAGCGTTTGGGGATTCTGCGGGTGAAAGAGAATCGACCAGATCACCATTCCCGAGTCTGGGAGATTCAGTTGTTCCCAGTGGTCCCCACCATCGCTACTGCGATACGGCCCGTTCTGCGTGCCGATGTAGACAATCTCTGAATTCTGCGGATGAATAGCGATGGCACGGATCTCCGCCTTTTCGGGAAGCCCGGTGTTCAATCGTTGCCATTCGTGACTCCCAACCGCTTGGCGGAAGAGTCCGCCAGGTTGTTCAGTGGGACTTGCTCCACTCCACGGCGCTGCTCCAGCATAAACATAGTACGTCATCGTGCTGTCCTCCTTTTCACTAGAGAAAGTTATGAGATTTTGCTATGGCTCTCAAGCCATAGCTATAGCTATACGGAAAAGTGAGGAAATTCGATGGCAAAACAAAAAATGCTGGTTGCGGGTGCGTCTGG
>JAYVFX010001098.1:0-2977 GCA_043772795.1 Deltaproteobacteria bacterium | reverse complement strand
AAGAGTTGGTGGAACAAGGAGTGCTGAGGCAAGATGCTTCCGTAGGGTGGGTCGTGACCCACCCTACGACCACGTTACAACTGCCGCCCACCGTCCAAGGCATCCTCGCCGCGCGCATTGACCGCCTTGCACCTGACGAAAAAGCCTTGCTCCAGCAACTGTCGGTCATCGGTCGGGAGTTCCCTCTGAGCCTGCTGCGCCAGGTCATTTCGCAGCCGGAAGACGACCTCTACCGCTTGTTATCCTCACTTCAGCACAAAGAGTTTCTCTACGAACAACCGGCGTTTCCCGAAGTCGAATATCTCTTCAAGCATGCCCTGACGCAGGAAGTGGCGTACGGCACGGTGCTGATTGAGCGGCGCAAGGTGCTGCATGAGCAGACCGCGCAAGCGATCGAACAGCTTTTTCATGAGCGGTTAGAGGAGCACTACGAAGAGCTGGCGCATCATTACAGTCGCAGTGGGAATGCCGAGAAAGCCATTGAGTATCTGCACAAAGCTGGACAACAGGCGGTACAGCGGTCGGCCTATGCGGAAGCAGTCAATCATCTCGCCACCGCCTTAGAGTTACTCAAGACCTTGCCGGACACCCAAGAACGCGTCCAGCAGGAACTTCCTTTGCAGATAGCATTAGCCTACTCACGTGCGATCTCCGTCAGCTATACAGCTCCAGAAGTAGGCCAGGCTTTCATTCGTGCCCACGAACTGTGCCAACAATTAGGAGAGACTCCTTATCTGTCCGTTGTTCTACGAGGACTCTGGAACTTTTATGGCTTACAGGCGGAGTACGAGACGGCCCGCGAAATGGTGAATCGGGGCTTGAGCCTGGCGCAGCGTCTGCAGGACGCCACGCTACTTATGGGCGCTCACCAAGACCTGGGATTTTTCTCGTTGTGGCCTGGAGAGTGGGAAGCGGCCCAAAAACACTTAGAGCAATCCTTGACGTTCTACGACCCGCGACAGCACCGTTCCTACCTGGCGCTTTATGAAGCCGATCTCGGCCTATGGTCCTTGAGCGAAGTCGCCGTCGTATTCTGGTGTCTCGGATATCCGGAACAGGCGCTGCAAAAAAGTCGCGAGGCTCTGCGTTTGGCCCATGAGCTTGGGCACCCCTACAGTACGAACTGGGTCCTTATTTGCGCAGCCTGGCTTCATCAACACCGCCGGGAGCCGCAAGAAACTCAAAGACAAGCGGAAGCGACGATAGCACTGGCCGAGGAACAGGGATTTCGATTCTGTTCGGCGTGGGGCACGGTGTTGCACGGTTGGGCGCGAGCACTGCAAGGACAAGGAGACGAAGGGGTCGTCCAAATACGGCAGGGCATGAGCAACGCGCGGACCATGGGGAGATAGGGCGGACCTATTTTCTTGCTCTCTTGGCTGAGGGGTATAGCTCCATGGGACAGTACGAAGAAGGGTTGCGCACGTTGACTGAAGCGCTGGAGTTTGTGGAGAAAACAGGGGAGCGGATATATGAAGCGGAGTTGTATCGGATATACGGGGAGCTAGCGCTCCGAGCGGGCGAAAAGGCGAAAGGGCGAAAGGGCGAAAAGGCCAATGTCGCCCCCTCGCCCGATCTCCCAGTCGCCCCTTCGTCTCCAGAGGTGTGTTTTCTCAAAGCCATTGAAATCGCCCAAAAACAGCAAGCCAAGTCCCTGGAACTGCGCGCGACGATGAGCTTGGTGCGGCTGTGGCAGCAGCAAGCCTTGGAGCAGGGAGCAGGGAGCAAAGAGCACGGAACAGGAAGCAGAGAACAGGAAGCACCCACCAAGCTCGCCGATGCTCACCGTATGTTATCCGAGATCTACAACTGGTTCACCGAAGGGTTTGATACGAAAGATTTGCAAGAAGCGAAAGCGCTGCTAGCGGAATTGGCGTGAAAGAGGAAGCGTTCTATTGTGAGGTAATCAGGTTTTCGACGTGCTGAGGGGTGAAAGGGATTCAGGTGAAGATTAGCGGACTGATCTGGCTCGCGGAGATCGTCGACAAATTGGACTGGAAACACCAGGTCCAACAAGAGGAAGTCAGAGAAATCTTTCGTCGTCGGCCTAAATACCGCTTTGTCGAAAAAGGACATCGCCGCGGGGAAAACGTCTACGTTGCCCAAGGGCGCACAGAAGCTGGCCGCTATTTGAATGTATTCTTTGTATATAAGGCGGATCAACGGGCGCTGATTTGATCCGCCCGGCATATGACTCCGACAGAAAAGAGGACGTATGGGAAAAAGTAAAAGTTCGCTGTCCAAAGCCCGTTCGTATACGGAACTTGGGGAGTTCTGGGATACGCATGATCTCACCGAGTTCTGGGAACAGACGAAACCCGCAGAGTTTGAGGTCGATATTCGCTCTGAGGTGACGTATTACGCCTTGTATAGCACCCTGTCGGCAGAGGTGCGAGCGCTGGCTGAGCGGTGGGGCGTGGCGCCGGAGACGTTACTCAACCTGTGGGTGCAGGAGAAGTTACACCAGGCTGAGATACAACGGTAGCGCAAAGTCAAGAACGAAGGTGGAGACCAAAACGTGAAGTTCTATGAAGTAGTGACTCAAGTCCTTGCGTTGCTGCAACGTGAAGGACGAGTGTCTTATCGTGCGCTCAAGCTCGAGTTTGACCTCACGGAGGAGCACCTCGAAGCGCTTAAGGAAGAGCTTATCGATGCGAAGCGGTTGGCCATAGACGAAAACGGCAAGGTGCTCGTTTGGACAGGGACAAGGATAAATGGGGAAACGGATAAACGGGTAAACGGCAGTACAGAGGGCGAAACGGGGAAAGGGGGAAACGGCGAAAAAGGAGTGGTCAGTTCTCAGTTATCAGTGGTCAGTGCCCCTCACCCGCCCAATCCCCAGACTCCGAACTCCGAACTCCGAACTTCCCAATCCCCAGCCGCTGAGCGGCGCCAACTGACAGTGATGTTCTGTGACCTGGTCGATTCGACCACGCTCTCCACGCTCCTCGACCCCGAAGATCTCCGGGAAGTCGTG
>JAYVFX010001097.1:0-2611 GCA_043772795.1 Deltaproteobacteria bacterium | reverse complement strand
GGAAATTGGACTTGAAAGAGCACGCCTGAACATACGCTCCTCCCGTGGAATACTGTGGACCGGTGCCAGCTTGCCCGTACGGGCGCAACTTTAGACCTGCACCGTTGGTCGAAAAGTCACAGCCGATCACCTTCAGATCGTCGAAATCCTCTAGGTATATCCCATTTACACCATTGTTCCGAATGACGCAGTTCTGAATGGTAAGATTTCTAATAACCGAACGAGTAGAGGAAGAGCTAAAACTTGAGGCGATTCCATTCGCAAACCCGTGGATCACCAAGTTTCTGAAGACATCATTTGAGTGCGTGTAGGTGAGCGCATCGTAAGAGACCGACGTATCGATATAAATCCCAGTAGTAACGCCGGTCGCTGATCCAGTAGCGTAAATTCTCAGATTTTCGATAACGATCCCGCTGGCCGCGACGGGCAGGCCCCCAAAGGTCGACCCAGTGATATGAAACGCAGGTACGGCCCTGGTCACCTCAATCCGGACACCTCCGGAGTTGTAGTCGTCACCAGTGCCCTCACCCACAATCCGAATACCAGAGCGGTAGATCACAACGGAAGCGGCCGACGTTGGTGAGCCGAACTTGTAAAGACCTTTGGGTACGTAAAGCGTCATTCCGCTGCCGGCCACCCCACTTCCCGCTGCGGCATCAATGGCGGCCTGGAAGTTCGGCTGCGAGTCGATCATACCGTTTGGGTCGGCTCCGTAATCTGTCACGACATTCTTCCAGTCCGCGATCGCGAGCGAGGGGAGAAAGCCAATTATCACGGCGATGAGAAATGCGATGCGCATCGAGTTCTTCCTGTCAAGGCACCTCCACATGCAGGATAATTGAACTATTCAATTCGTCAAGCTGGTTCCTCAATTCGTATGCACTATCGCTTGTCCGAGAGCCCTTGTTTAGGGGGCTCCGATTTTGACGCTTGCGTCGGCACTTGGCCTGCCATGAGGTCATACCGTCTGCCGGAGGCCGTCTTTGCACGCCTATTCGACAGGAATTCTCATCCTCGCCGCCATCTTTGTCGCTGGCGTGACCGTCGCTTGCGTCCGAATGGGGTTGAGCCGATTCTGGTACGCGCTGGGCCTGCTATCTGCGTCTCTCGCGATCGTTGCCGTGACAATGCCCGTCTCGCGCCTCGGCTTTCATGGCCAGATGCACTGGGCGTTTTCTTTGGCGACTGTGCGATCTTTGCCGCCCGAAGATCCCACATTTGCTGGCGAGGGCTTGACTTATCCATGGCTCGCACACCTTGCCTATGCGACGGTCAGCAACTGGCTTGGCGTGTCTCCGATCGCAGTACTCTTGGCAACCGATGTGTTGCTCCTTGCCATGATGTTGGCTTGCGCATCGATTGCGTGCACCGTCGTGTTTGGCAAGCCAAGCGCAGGAGTCGTCGGGATGCTGCTTTGCTGGACGGGATTGCTTCTCACCGATAACATGTATATCGAGTACGTCTCCCGCGTATGCTCAGCGGTTCGGCCCTGTATGCGCATGGTTCCGGCGGACAAGTTTTTTAACCCCAACAATAATCCGATCGGTCTGGCGCTCGGTTCTGTGGCGGTCCTCTGCGTTGTCTCGCTACTGTCCCGCGACCGTGTTGCATGGAAATGGCTTGCCCTCCTCGGTATTGCCGCGTTGGGATGCGCACTGCTGTATCCTCTTTCGTATGTCGCTTTGGTGGTTGGGGTCGGCGGAGGGGTTGGGGCCGTCTGTCTGATACACCGCCGGTACTCGGATCGACGCTTGTGGGCATGCGGCTTGTGCGTGGCGGGCGCGGGCATCGCGGCGCTTCCGATAATGCTGATGTTTGACTCCGGACGCGGCCCTGATGCTCAGATCAGTGTTTCTGGTTTGGTGGCCATCTTCAGCAAGGTAATGCAACTTATTGTGATCGGCTGGTTTTCGGTTGCGTTGGTCCTCGCGTCGTGGGGTCGGTCTCGGGAACGTCGCCCCGACGAGCCGTCCGCGATTGTCCGGTGCGTTCTCGTAGGTTGGGCGATATCGCTAACGGCAGCGTATTTGCTCATCTCCGTTCCCCTTGATTGTGAGTACAAGTTTCTCGCTCACACCAGCGCACCGCTTGCGTGCCTCCTGGGAGGACCGATCGCCAGATGGGCACGGGAGCGACCGTTCATAACCTGGGCAGTCCTCGCGGTTCTGTGTATCGGCGCGACGGATCGAGTACTCATCCGCTTCGCGTTAGATTGGACACCGAAGGTCACTATGCGGTGCGGGGTTGCTCGCGCGATCGACGCCGATCGAGATACGATATTGGCCTACCTGCGGGAGCGCACGCCGCTTGATAGCGTGGTCATCTCGGAAGACCCACTCGTGCCGATCGTTGGCGAGCGTTCGTTGTTTCTGCTGCCCAAGGTCGTGGGGACGCGCGGTGGGGACGGATGGTCAATGTCGAGGTGGAAAATTGCGCTTCTCGTGGTCGGCCACTCGCGCGAGCAATTGGCCACGCGTGAGCAAATCCAGGAGGGAGTTCTGTCGACCACTTCGGAAGAGGCCAGTGCTTTGGCTCGATCGACGCTGCGCACGCTTTTCCGTTCACGCCCGGTGTACGTAATGACCGACACCAGAACCCAAGCTCCAGTGGG
>JAYVFX010001096.1:0-2483 GCA_043772795.1 Deltaproteobacteria bacterium | reverse complement strand
AGTAGTCAGTAGCCAGTAGTCAGTAGTCAGTAGAGAAAAAGGACTAGCGTCATGCTGGCTACTGGCTACTGACTACTTCTTTTCTCCGCTTCAACGATTCTTAAACCTCCCGTCTCGTTTTTCACGAAACGCAGCCACAGCCTCGTGCATGTCTTCGCTCGCGAAGGACGCCAAACCGAGGTGCGCATCAGCATAGGTGATGTCACCAGCTCGGTTGGTACTCAGCGCTTTGAAGAACTCTTTGGTCCGACGTAGGGCCATTGGTGGTTTGTTGAGAAGTTTCTGCGCAAAAGCCAACGCTGCGGACGGCAATTTATCCAACGGCACAACCTGATTCACCAGGCCGATTGTAAGCGCTTCTTCTGCGGTCACTTCATCGCACGTCATGACCAGCTCTTTCGCTTTTGCCATCCCGACCAAGTTAATCAGCCGGGAAATCGACCCCCACATGTAGTGAACTCCAAGGCGTACTTCAGGAATCCACATGCGAGAACCAGCCGCAGCAATACGAAAATCACAGGCCATCGCGAGGGATACACCACCACCAACCGCAAAGCCGTTGACTGCGGCGATCGTGATCTGATCGAGCCGTTCCCATTCGTCCATTACCCGCCAACCAGTTTTCGCCCCACGCAGCCGAGCAGTGTCACTTTGCTGTTTCAGTTTCTCGCTATCGACACTGGCAGACAACATATTCATGTCGGCCCCAGCACAGAACGATCGCCCTTTACCAGTGAGAATGATGACGCGCGTCTCATCGTCTTCCTGGAATTCCTGGGCGATCAACAAAAACTCGCGCATCACCTTTTCATTAATCGGATTCAGCTTCTCTGGACGATTGAAATACACCGTCGCAATCGGCCCTGATCGTTCAACAAGAAACGTTTCGTATGTCATAGTTCCCTCTCAAGCCTCGGCCCCTAGACTTCGGCCCTCGTCTTTCCAGACTCCCAGACTCCTAGACTCCCCGTTAGTGTGCAGTAAATCCGCCATCAATTACCAACTCAGACCCGGTCACAAACGATGACTCATCACTCGCCAAATAGAGGACGCCGTACGCGATGTCCTCGGTGGTCCCCACCCGTCCGAGCGGATGCGCTTGAACAATCGCTTGTCCCCCTTCTTGAGTGAGCAAATCTTTGACCATTTCGGTATTCACCACACCTGGATGCACCGAGTTAATGCGAATATTGTCCTTGGCATATTCAATCGCTGCCGTCTTAGAAAGAATACGCACTGCACCTTTTGTTCCATGATACGCAGCAGCCATACCCGTACCGACAATACCCGCACCAGAAGAAATGTTGACAATCGAGCCACCACCAGCGGTACGCATAGCAGGCACTGCGTATTTCATCCCCAACCAGGTGCCAGTTTGGTTAACGGCAATCACTCGATTCCAGAGTTCCAGGCTCGTAGCCTCCACCCCTTCCGTATGGAAGATACCAGCGTTATTCACTAGGATATTCAGCTTGCCGTAGGTGCGAACGGTAGCATCGACAACAGCTTGCCAGTCCGCCTCTTTAGTCACATCTAGTTTGACAAACAGCGCCTGTCCGCCGTGTTTGACAATATCCGCAGCGACCTTCTGTCCTTGCTCAATCAGTATGTCACCAAGTACGACTTTCGCACCTTCTTTCACAAACATGCGCGCTTCGGTTTCACCTTGTCCGCGAGCGCCGCCAGAAATCAGCGCAACTTTTCCAGTTAATCGTCCGGCCATGATGATCCTCCTCTCTCTCGGCCTGGACCATAGCAAAGAACACTGCCCTCTTCCAACAGCATTCCTCGTTTCTTCTTGACCCTTGCTTTTCACGACAGCGTAGGTGAAAAAGAATCCAAAGGAGGGAAACGTTATGACCAACCTCGCCCACAAACAAGAAGACGCCTACACAGTTGAACAATTGGCAGCTGACGTAGAAGCGATCGTTACCCGCGAACGTGAGCATGCAAAGATCGTCCCCGCGGTTGAACCATTGCTCTCACGTCTTCTGGCTGCGCAGACTTTACCGGAACAGTATTGCCGTCCGGCGGCGGCACGTGTCGCTACCGAACATCAGGACTTCACCGTATACCGACTGCATCGTGGGCCGAAGGATTGCTTCAACATCATGGTCGCCATTTGGCCCTCCGGCGGGTCGAGCGGGGTGCACGATCACGCTGGGAAGTGGGTGGTAGAAGGAGTCTATCGCAACAAGCTCCACACCATTCGTTACAAGCGGATAGACAATAAGTCACAGCCGGGCCATGCTGAGTTACGCGAATCAATCGCACTCGATTTGCACCCTGGCGACGCCGCGCACGTTCTCTCACCCAACGAAGAGATTCACGATTTCGTCAACCCTACAGAGACATCAACAGTGAGTGTGCATATTTACGGCGGGGATATCAGTACCGAGACGTTAAATTACTTCAATCCGCAAGCCCAAACCATTGAGCAAGTCACACACGAGATACGCTACGATAACGAGTAGCCCTTCACC
>JAYVFX010001095.1:0-2067 GCA_043772795.1 Deltaproteobacteria bacterium | reverse complement strand
ACGATACCCCATTGCGGCTTTGACTTCGACTCTCGGAGTTCTAACACTTCCGATTCAGAATAGAGCGTGTCTCCGGCGAAGACTGGATTCGGTAACGTCACGTTATCCCAGCCGAGATTGAAGCCATTTTCGCTTACGTCAGCAACGCCAAGCCCTGCGATAATAGATAGAGTGAGCGCGCTGTTGATCAAGCATTTGCCAAATTCGGTCTGTTTGCCGTATTCGTTGTTAAAATGGATCTGGTTCGTGTTGCAGGTCAGCAATGTAAACCAGATGTTATCATTCTCCGTTACTGTCCGTCCTAGGCGGCAGCGATAAATATCGCTGATCTCGAAATCCTCGTAAAAGCGTCCTTCCCATCCTGCTTTGACTGCCATAGTGAAATCCTCCTTACGGTGATTTTGGCGCGGCACTGTACCATAATGAAATGAAGAATGAAGAGTGAAAAGTGAAGAATAAAGAATCACGAATGTATAAAGGGGAAACAATATAGAGACGTTCATTACTATCCAATTTTACGTGGTTCAGCTATGATCCGGCGGATTTTTCCGACGCAGTTTCATGTACAGTGAGAGAGGAGCAGATTTGATGCAGCGGTATCGAGGTTGTGGGGCGGGCCTATGGGTATGGGTATTTGTTTGTGCATGGCTGGCGCTATTGCCTTCTGCAGGATACAGCTCGCAACTCCTTCCCCCCGCAACGGATGCGGAGGGTGCCGCCCTCGGTGGGAACGTTGTTGCTCTCCCGCTGAACCCCGCCTCTGCACTGTTCCATAATCCAGCACAACTGACCCTCTTGCCGAACTCAATGTCGACGGGTCTCCTCGCTATTCGTTACCACCCGCGGTACGCAAACCCCTCTGGCTACGACAGCACAAGTCGTGAGCTTCCTGTCTCGCCAAGCTTTGGCTACAAAACCGACCGTTGGGCACCGTGGCATGTCGGTATCGGTATATATGGCGCACTGGGGTTTGCTTATAATCAAGACGCGGACCCCAAACATGGGGTGACAGATAAATTCTATACTGATCTTGCGATCGTCTCGCTGGCTCCTGCTGTTGCGTACTCGATCAGACCAAATCTACATGTCGGCTTTGAAATCAATCCGTCGTATGGTCGGCTCAGGTTCAAAACTCCATCACCGATCGGCAAGATTGATGTGGATGTTCGTGGTCCAGGTGTGTTTGGGACCTTAGGAATCCTGTACTCGCCAACGCCAGATCTCAACATTGGATTCTCATATAAAACACCGGGATCGATTTTTATGTTCGGTAATGCACGCGTCGCTGGGCGCGGAGATGATGCGTTCGTCAAGTTTCAACTTCCACAGACGGTTGTCTTAGGGGCGTCGTACCGCGTGACGTCCAAGCTGACGATGGTTATTCAGGGCCGATGGGCGGAGTTCTCCGTGTTCGAGGATACGCGCTTGGAGTTTGACCAGCGCACCTTTCTCAATCGTCCAGCCGCCAACGACGTCCGTGACCGTTTCCGGCTTGGTGCAGGTATCCAATACCTGCTGCTCCCTGGAGTACATTTTCGTGTCGGCTTTTCTTGGGAAAAGTGGGCGATTAAGGCCAATTCTCTATCGCCAACGTTACCTGATCTGACTGAGTTTTATTCACCAGCGGTTGGTCTTTCCGTCGAACGCGGCCAGTGGCGTTTCAGTGCGCTTGGTGGATATTCCTATGTTGAAGGTCGGCGGGTAAAGGCCAAGCAGAATCCCTTCTTTCCTGGCCATTATGCGCTTGATCAGTCAATCTTTGGTCTTCAGGTTACCCGTATATTTGGTGGTGAGCCGAGTCAAACACCGTGAACTGGATTCCTCATTCATTTTCAACATGAGACTCCGCAACCCATAAAAGTCCAGTCGTTTGATAGAAAAAGCCGTTCATGGTAACTTTCTTCCCGCGGAACGTTTCTTCATTTGCGCGTGCATGACAATCCGTTATGTCCCAATCAACAAGGCATCGAGACGCCCTGCCGGAGCGTCTCGATACCCAGGCATTTATTTTGCAGATAATGAGGCGTAGCGGTTGTTGTTCTCGCGACGCAAGAGAAGTAGCAGCGG
>JAYVFX010001094.1:0-2921 GCA_043772795.1 Deltaproteobacteria bacterium | reverse complement strand
GATCGACGACGCGGAGTGGCTTACTCATACTTCAACTCCTTGTTTAGCAACGATCAGTAAAACGTACGACATACAAGACTGTAGGCTTTAGGCTACAGCTGGGCTAAAGGGTCTCTCCTCTCCCTCAAGCCTACAGCCTGCGGCCTATAGCCTTCCGATTTAGACAATCCCTGAATTCTTCATCTGCTGTACCTCCGCCGCACCATACCCCAACTGCCCGCACAATACCGTTTCCGTATGCTCGCCTAATAGCGGCGCGCGCCGTAACGGCCACAATGGTTTACCATTCTCACGGAATGGCGGTCCGGGAATTTTGACGGTCCCACCCTCAGGATGTTCGATCTCAACAAACGCCTGCCGCTCTTTCAAGTGTGGCCATTCGACGACTTCGGCAGGAGATGGAATCGGCGACAGCGGAATGCCTCGCGCTTGCGCGGTATGGTAGATCTCCCATTTGCCGCGAGTTTTGAGCCAGGGCAGTAACGCGTCATGCAGTTCATTGGCATGGCCGGCGAGACCTGCAAGGGTTTGATAACGGGGCTCCTTGGCCAGATCCGAGCGGCCGACCATTTCGAGCAATGCATAGATGTGCTGCGGTAGTCCGGCATGAATACCGACATAGCCATCGCTACACGGCAGGGTCACAAGATTGGGATAGCCGAGATGGAACTGCCGTCCCGAACGTTTGCGCACGAACCCCGCATAAGAGAACGCGACGAAATCGTACAACGTCGTCGCAATCAGGGCTTCTTGAATCGAAATCTCTACAGCTTGTGATTGATTGGTCGTTCTTTGCTCCCGCACGGCTTGCAACGTCGCAATAGCGCCATACAAGCCAGCAATGTACTGACCAAAAGCCCCGCCGGGCTGCACTGGTGGACGATCCAGCTCGCCCATCGGATAGGTCCAGCCGCCGAGCGCATAGGCAATGCCATCTGTAAGCTGATAGTCCCGATACGGACCAAACGAACCGAAATTGGTAATCGAGACACTGACGAGCTGCGGATTGGCTTTTTCGAGCGCCTCACGAGATAGCCCGAGGCGGTCCATCACGCCTGGACGAAAATTCTCAACCAGCACCTCAGACTCCGCAACCAAACGCAGGAGCATCTCTCGTCCGCGTACACTCTTGAGGTCAACAGTCACACCTTGTTTGTTCGTATTCAGGAAGAAAAATAACCCGCTGCGCTCATAGGCAGCCCCTTTGCTAAAGAACGGTGACAGCGTCCGTGCACCATCACCGACGCCAGGCCGTTCAATCTTCACGACCTGCGCACCGTAGTCGGCGAGAAGTTTTGTACAGTACGGACCAGCGATGTAGTGGGTGAGATCAACGACGCGAATGCCGTTCAGTGCTTGGTGCATGATGAATCAGTTCTCCCTTTTTTCCACACTGAGCGGGGTGAGTATCTGACAGGATGCCCAACAAAGTCAAGCGAGTTTGCTGTTGCTCCCGTCTGTGCTGCTCTTACGTTCTCCGTTATAATGGTAGGCAAAGGAAGTTCCCGAACCCCAAGAAGGAGACTTGATCGTGCTGAAGAGTGTTACCGGAATATATCGATCTGGCAAAGTTGAATTGGTCGAGGTTCCTGTCAACATGCCAGACGAAACCAGTGTCATCGTGACGTTCCTGGAATCGGGTCTTATTGATTTGCAGGCACGCGGTATTGACGAAGTGCAAGCAGCAGATTTACGTGCGCGTTTACAAGCTTTCGCGGAAGATTGGGGCAGTCCAGAAATGGCCGCCTACGATGACTACGATAACGTCAAAGCCAAGCTATAAACGAGGCGATGTCGTCTTGGTGTTGTTTCCACACTCCAATCTGCGCACCGCCAAACCGCGCCCGGCGTTAGTTGTCCAAGCTGATAACCTCCAAACCGGCGTCCCGCAAGTCATCGTTGCGATGATTACCAGCAGATTGTTTCGTGCCAACCATCCGAGCCGTGTCACGGTTTTGCGTTCCACACCGGAAGGCCAACGATCCGGCCTTCTTACCGACTCCGTAGTCATGACTGACAACCTTGCCACGATTGCGGAGTCGGAGATCGACCGGATAATTGGTACACTACCGATGAACGTGGTTGATCCGGCGTTGCGGCACACGCTCGGTCTTTAAGTCTCAATTCCATCTTCCCGCGCTAACTCCTCCAATAACCCCTTCGCCTCTTGCAGGTCCTTCGTATCAAATCCTTCGGTAAACCAGTTGTAAACGTCTACCAACACTTTGTGAGCTTCGTGGAATTTGCCTTGTTGCTGCCACAAGCGAGCGAGGCTCATCACAGCACGCAGTTCCAGCGACTTGGCTTGTTGCTTGCGGGCAACTTCGATGGCTTTCAAGAAGCAAGCTTCGGCCTCGCCTTGGGGGTCGGGGGTCAGGGGTCGGGGATCGGTAACTGACAACTGATTGCTGACAACTGATAACTTTTGCAGCGTTAGCTCGCCTTTGAGGCGGTAGAGTTCGGCCTCGACAAGGCGTATTCCTGTTTTCTCCTCAATATCGACCGCCTCGTTTAACGTAGAAATTTGTTCCGCAATCTGGCCCGCTTTCCCACAAGTCTCAACCAACAGAATAAGATGGTAAGGCCGCCAAAGTTCTGCTCCCGTAGCGCGCATCCCCGCTAATCCCTGATGTACTTGCTGAATGCCTTCTGCGACATGACCTTGGTCGGCCAATGCCCAACCTCGGATTACACTCCCCCATGACAAAAAGAACGGAAACCCTTGCTCAGTTGACAGGTCAACTGCAGCTTGTCCTTGCTTCCATACCTCTTCCCTCTCTTGACGTAGGTGATGAAGCCAAGCACTCCAGTTTATAGCGGTGTGCACTTGAACGAAGAGACTGAGAGGGGTTAAATAGGGAGATGGCTGCCTATTCTTTAGACCTCAGAGAACGAATCGTCGAAGCCGTGGAGCGGCGAGT
>JAYVFX010001093.1:0-19241 GCA_043772795.1 Deltaproteobacteria bacterium | reverse complement strand
CACTGTCGTCACTGATCAGAAGTAGCTGTCTGATTTTCCTGTTGTGAAGGAGGAAGCATATGCGCCTATCATGGTCGTCTGTTGTTGTTATCGCAACGCTCGTTGGGACATTCATATTCACATCGCCTCAACAGAGTGCCGCGTTCTCCGCAGACCAACAGAAAGCCCTCGACTCAGCGAAATACGTCTATATCCAAAGCTCCCACAAAGATGGCAAACTCAGTAAACCGGCGGAGATTTGGTTTATCAATTACAAAGGGGCGGTGTGGGTCGCGTCTCCTATCACCACCCATCGCGTGAAACGGATCAAAGCTGGTCACGGCAAAGCCAAAATTGCCATTGGCAAACCAGACGGTCCGTCATTTAACGCGAAGGGTTCAATCGTCAAAGATGCTGAAGTCAATAAGGCGATGTTCGAGTCCTATGCGAAGAAATACGCCGATGGCTGGTCGTCGTATGAGAAGCAATTCAAGGACGGCTTGACTGACGGGTCGCGAACACTGATTAAGTATGAAGCGGAATAACATCAGTAGTCAGTAAGTAGAGAAAAGAGTACAGCGATGAGCCCTACACCGACTTTCTGACTTTAGACGCCAGACCCTAGACTCACCGCTCATTACTCGGTACTCATCACTTATAAAAGGAGGTGCATTATGAATCTCGCATGGGCAAAAGAATGGGTCAATTGTTTTAATACCGGTGGACTCGAAAAGCTCTTTGCACTGTACGCCGACGATGTCCAATTCGAGGACATCACGTTCTCGCATAAGTGCAATGGCCTCGGGGAATTGAAGAAATTCTTCGGTGGCCTGACTAATCCCGCCAATGGAGAGAACATCTTTACTGCCACGGCGTTCGTTGGTGACAGCAACGGTGGCACGATCGAGTGGACCTGGCAAGCTAAGCACGCTGGAGATTTTCTCGGCGTCCCTGCTAAAGGGAAAGAGACAAACGTCAGAGGGGTCTCAGTCATGACGTTTCGCAGCGGAAAGGTCGCGGTACAACATGATTACTGGGATGCCAACACTGCGATTCAACAGTTGAAGAAGTGATCTGCTATCGATCGGGTCGAGCTGACGGGATTGCGCCCGTCAGCCCTCCCACACCACCGGACATGCGGTCTTCCGCATCCGGCGGTTGGACCCAGTGGCTTATGGCGCCACAAGATCAGATGGCACATAGAGACCCCAGCGCTTGAGTCGAGCGTTGTTCAGGACGGTTTGCAACATCGGGCTGCGGGCCTGGCGCCAGGCCCCTACGGACCCGCTTGCTTGGTGCCGATGGTACGGCTGAGCTTTCAGTCGTCGGAGCGCGTTCAGCCGTCCCTTGCGGTTGTGCCAGCGGTGCCAGAAGTATTTCCGCATGTGGCGTCGCATCCAGCCTTCCCGCCGGTCTCTTTCCCGTCGCTGGTCGCATACGCGGAAGTAGTTCCCCCAGCCCCGGATGTACCGTTGCCAGGAATGGATCCGTTCTTCCAGCGCGACGCTCCAGCGGGCGTTCCTTATCTCGCGCACCTTCCCCTTCCGGCGCTCCACGCTCCGTGGAGCCGGGGCGATTTGCCGCTCCGCGGTAATCCGCACCCCCAGAAATTGGCCGTGCCAAGGGCGGCCCACGCCACTTTTGCTGGTGTTGACCCGCAGGTGCAGATGGGTGGCAATCCAGGCCGGAAGGCTGGCCAGCATGCGCTCCCCACTCCGTTGACTCCCCACAAAGATCGCGACATCGTCCGCATACCGGCAGAAGCTCACCCCGCGCTGGGCCAGTTCCTGGTCCAGCACGTCCAGGTAGAGGTTCGCCAGCAGCGGACTCAGGGGCGACCCTTGCGGGGTCCCTTGGCTCTGCTTTTCGTCTCGTCCTGCGCTCCGCATCGGTGCGCGCAAATACGCGCCGAGCAAGCGCAGGACCTGCGGGTCGCGCACTGTGCAACCCAACCGGGCCATCAACCGGTCAGGGTTGACTTCATCGAAGAAGGCGCTGATGTCCAAGTCGATTACCCAGGTCTTCCCTCCTGCCACGTAGGCCCGTGCCGCGTGGATCGCGTCATGGGCACTGCGTCCGGGTCGGTAGCCATAACTGTGGGGGCTGAAGTCCGCGTCCAGCAGCGGCCCCAGTACTTGCACGAGCGCTTGCTGGATGACGCGATCCTGCCATTCGGGATGCCTAACCGCTGCTCCCCTCCCTGCGCTTTCGGGATGCTCACGGCGCGTACCGCTCCGGGCTGGTAGTGTCCCTCCCGGAGCTTCGCCTCACTCCCCGGCCAGTGGCGGGCCGCGTGGGCCGCGTAGGCATCCACGCTCATCCCGTCCCCACCCGCCGCTCCGCCATTGCGTTTTACCTGTTCATAGGCCCGTCTCACGTTCTCTGGGTCTACTACTTTTGCCATCAGCTCTTCCTTCCTCACCTTCTGGCTTCCTCCTTCGCCCGCCCCCGGACTCGGTCTCCGCAGTCGCGCTTCCTGCCAGACTCCACTGGCTCTCCGCTTGACCACCGCCCGAATGGTTGCCGCAGTTGCAACGTTCGCTGCGTTTCGGATCCCTGCACGCCCGCGCGCGGCAATGGTTAGAATGGCTGGTTGCGTGGTCCTGCGGCCCTTTGCTCCCAGGGTTTCCCCTGCTTCTTCGCTACTACGGCCTCTGCTGACTCCTCTGCCGCTCTCACGGCAGAGGTCTCCCCAGGTAAGGGGCCATGACTTTCGGCCCGCAGCGCCAGACTCTACCTCGTACGGCTTTCGGTGACGGTTGGATTTCGCGTTCCCTCACACGCTCATCGCCCGCACGCGGCCTCGCTGTCTGTTCGTGTTCCTACGCTCGTGCCTTTGCTCCACGCTTCTTTCAGGCTGGCCTCACGGCTTCCCCCTTGCGCTTCGCTACGGTTGTCGTCACTCTTTCCGGTGACCTCCTTTCAGGTCACAAGTCTTGGCCCATGCTGGGCACACTAGGGTGGGGCATGCCCCACCCTACAATTTGTGAGTCGCACCAAGAAAGGAGGAACATTCTGCGACATCCAGTGACAGGCGATACACTCAGTTACGTGAAAGGCTTTTATGATAGTGATGGTCTCTCTTCATGTGTGGTGACTACGCCAGTTCCAGCGTTGGTCACACAGGACCCGATGATGGGCTACGGCAAGTGCTGACCTCGGGCTGCCCATGCACTGGCTACCAGCAAACCTATGGCTCGGAACTCTGCGGCAATTGCGGGCATCAATATACGGCGCACTGGTAGGAGCGTCTGGGAGTCACAAAATGTCTAGAGTCACAAAAGTCCAGGGTCCAGGCTCAAGGAAAGTCTGGGAGTCTAGGAGTCACGGGAAGTTCGGAGTTGAAGACAGTGCGGAGTGCGGAGTCAAGGAAAACGAATGGGAGAGTGGGCGAACGGGCGAGCGGGGGAATGGGCCCGGTGCCACTGATGACTTGTTCGCCAGTGCTCAACGAATGGCAATTTTCCTGTCTTTCTCCTTCTTGCAGTCCTGTGCTATATTGAGTGAGGTAAACATGGGGAGGAGAAGACGTGCGCGGCCGAGCAACATGGTTATGGGACGAGTGGAACACCGACCATATTGCTCAGCATGACGTTGAGCTCTTTGAAGCTGAAGAGGTAGGAAGTAGACCGCTCTATGTGGAACGCTGGCGGGAGCGGTATTTGGCGTGGGGCGTGACGGCTGAGGGAAGATTCCTGCTGGTGGTCTATACATGTAAACCTGGTGGACGCTACGTCATCAGCGCCCGAGATATGGAACCAGGAGAGAAGCAACGCATCCGCCGATTAACGGAGCGGTAAGCAATTATGGTAATGAGAAAGAAAAGCAAAGCGAAACGATTACCGACTGCGAGCACGTGGCCAACGACAGCGGTGAGTGATCAGGAGTTTGCACAGTGGGCCGAAACCCATAGCCTAGAGAAGCTCATTGGCACTGCCGAGCGTGTTTCCTCTGTCGCGGATCGTCCAAAGATAAAACCTGGACGTACGGTATCTGATCGCCTGCAGGTTGCTCTCCGTATGCCGGCGGAAGACCTCGAAGCCGTGCGCCAACTGGCTCGTGAGAAAGACGTCTCTTCTGATTCGCTGTTACGAACCTGGATTCGCCAACGGCTCAAGCAAGAACAACGACGAGCGTCGTAGCACCAAAATAGCGCCTGGCATCCGCGAGAAGAATTAGGGGACGTTACAGGAAAATTCGGGTTACATAAAAAAGTTTGGGCGTCTGAGAGTCGAGGAGTCAATGAAAAAAGAAGGGGTGAACGGGCGAGGAAAAGTCTAAGCGTCACAACCTGTCCGAAGTCCGAAGTCGAAGAAAAAAGAATGGGTGAGGGGGTGAATCGGCAGGGAAGAGTCGCGGACTGGAGACTCGGTCTGACTTACTTCTCAGGTAGTGAGTGTGGCGGGTGTTTGCCGGTCACGACTAACAGGCGGCGCAGATTGACAACTCCTTCGCGATTGAGGTGCAATGTCGCTACCGTCGTCCGCCCTATTGGGGTGACGCCAATGATCAGCATACAATCGGGATTCCAAATAAAATGCGTGTGCCAGTTGTCACGCCGCGGGTGAAACAATGGCGCTACTTGGTGACTTACGGGATCTGGTGCCGAGGTTTTGTCGTACTTGAAGTTGTTGCATCCTTGGCACGCCAAGGCCAGATTGTTTGCGGTTGTCGCGCCTTCGGCAGTCAGGGGGGTGATATGCTCGACAGAGAATCCTTGTGTGGCGTACGCTTCTTGACTCAAGCAATACTCGCAACCCCCATGCGCACGTTCTCGGACGAGGAGTCGCAGGCGCTTCGTAATACGACGTCTAGCCATGCGGGATTGGCTGAAGTCCTAATTGTTGCATGACTTCGTCGAGCGATACCTTGCGTAGCGCTGCGAGTGCCAACAGATGTTGCAAGCGGTCAGCGTCGATCTTTTCGCTCTGCTCGGTGAGCTGGATGAGTTCCTGATGCTCTGCGGCGGTGAGCGACTGTGTCTGTCGCTTAGCTATTAACTCGTCCAGCCGCAGCTGCACGGTCGAAGGAAGGCCTTCATTGATCTTCAGTAACAACTCCGCTTCATCGTGTGTCAAACGGGCCGTGTCGTGCTGAAGACGGAGGATTTGTAGTTGTGTAACAAGTTGTTCCAACTCCGGGTAGGGTAATTGTAGAGCGGCACACAAGAGCTGTTCTCTATCAATGTGGATGGTCGGCATAACAACAATATCCTTTGCTTGTCAATGATAGTCTGATTTCCAGGAAAAGAGAAGTCTAAGAGTCTGGGAGCCATAGAAAGTTCGGGCCGTAAAGAGTTCGGCGTACGGAGTCGGGGAAAGGCAATAGGCTACAGGCTGGAAGAAATAGGGAAGAAATAGGGGGTCAGGTCTTTACTTTAACAATAAAGGAATGGACGACGAAAACGTTCAGGGGCGCGGAAGAGTCTGAGCGTCTAGGAGTAACAGAGAAAGGAGTCAGGACATCGGCAGAGTTATTCTTTGTCCAAATGCCCTTCTGTTCTCAAGTACGTTCGTACGGCAGCAAGAAATAGTTCGGCGGTAACCACAGCATCCTGTGCTTTATCGAGACTAACTGGCTCGATTCTCTGGTAGCGGAAAGCACACGACACGCGCTACTATCATCTGAGACCGAGACACGCCCGTGTGCCTGCTACCCTCGTGCTTCTTTTGCCAACACTCGCGCTAACACACTGTGATGGCGTCCATAAGCGAAATAGACGACAAATCCAATCAGCAGCCAGACAATCAACCGCAACCAGTTTTCCGCTGGTAGGGAGAACATCAGCAAGAGACAAATACCGATTCCCAAGATCGGCACCAGCGGCACCGCAGGACACCGGAATGGTCGCTCAACGTCAGGGTTTATCCGTCGCATTACGATCACGGCCCCACAAACAATGACAAAAGCCAGTAGCGTCCCGATGTTCACCAACTCGGCCAGAATACGCAACGGAATGAACGCGCCCATCGTCCCGACGAGAATGCCAGTCAGAATGCTCGACTTCCACGGCGTGCGGAACTTGTCGTGAATCGCGCCAAAAAAACTCGGCGGGAGCAGCCCATCTCGCGCCATCGCTAAGAACACCCGAGGTTGACTCAACATCAGCACTAGCAGTACCGAGGTAATTCCCGTCAGCGCTCCGAGTGAGATCAGAAACTGCGCCCAGGGTAACCCGACTTGTCTGAAGGCATCCGATACTGGCGCATCAACGTTGATCTTGTTGTAGGGCACCATGCCAGTCAGCACCGCTGCAACCGCAATGTACAGAACCGTGCAAATCACGAGTGAGGCCATAAGCCCGATCGGTACATCCCGCTGAGGATTCTTGGCTTCCTCGGCTTGAGTCGAAACCGCATCAAAGCCGATATAGGCGAAGAAGATCGTCGCTGCTCCCGCTAGCATCCCAAGTGGCTCACCGTTCGGCCCAGTCTGCCCCATCAACGTGTGACCGAATATACTAATACCGGTGAGGCCATACGGAGCAAACGGGGTCCAGTTCTTCGGATCAACATAGAATGCACCGACACAGATCACAAAGAGTACCACTGCCAGCTTCACTATCACCATCGCTGCGTTAAATCTGGCACTCTCCCGAATACCTACGACCAGCACCACGGTCACCAGTGCAGCAATCACCATCGCTGGAAGGTCAAGAAGCGTTCCAGTTACCGCGAGTCGTCCAGTCGCTGAGTCAAAATCAAATGGCGCGTTGGTAAATATATGGGGGAGTCTAACTCCGAAGATACCGATGAAGTCCTGAAAATAATGTGACCACCCATGCGCGACCGTCGCCGAGGCGACAGTATATTCCAAGACCAGATCCCAGCCGATAATCCAAGCGAATAACTCACCGAGTGTTGCATAGGCGTACGTATAAGCCGACCCGGCCACCGGAACCATCGAGGCAAACTCGGCGTAACAGAGCGCAGCAAAAACACAGGCCGCACCAGCCACGACAAACGACAAGGTCAACGCAGGTCCGACTTTATCGTGTGCCGCAACACCAGTCAGGACAAATATGCCAGTGCCGATAATCGCCCCAATGCCAAGTGCGGTTAGTTGGACCGGCCCCAACACTCGTCGCAGCCGGTTCTCACCGGCCATCTCTTCACGCAACATTTCTAGGGACTTCTTGGCAAACAGTTGATTCCTCATGCGTCAGCTCCCCTTCCCTATCCGAATCGTGCATAGACTACGTGACCCAGGGCCAGAGAGCAAATCGAGAAACGTAAACAAAGGAAATGGCGATAAGGAGATACAGGGGAACGGATACAGGAAGACGGGCACATAATGCGTAATGCGTGATGCGTAATCTGTAAAGTTCGAACCTTGAACTTTGGACGTTGAACTTCTTCCGAAAAGCGAGCGCGCGGCGATTTCATTCATCCAGCGCGCATGGTAGGTAAGACAGCGACACGGGGAGGAATGATGGATTGGAGTTCCTTAATTAGCGCGACGGTACAAATGTACCGACAAGCCGCAGTAGAGACGTGGCAAAAGATCACACGCAATTGGTGGGTCGGACTCTTACCGTTGCTCTATGGGGTCATTCTTTTTTTCATAGCGAGTTTTGCGTTTCAACTCGGTATGATCGGCGGATTTATTTTTGGCCTCGTCTCTGCCACGTGCACCAGTTCCTACCTATTCTTTCTCGCCGGGGTCGTTAACGGTCAGCGCATGATTCCCTCCGAGTTGGGCGAAAGCTGGCGCCCGTATCTCAGCCCGGTGATTACTATCCTCTTCTTTCTCTTCCTTGTCCGTATGACGCTCTCCGTTATCCTTCCTCCGGTGGAAGCGTCACAGGACGTTGCTTTCATTGTGACACTGATACTTCTTGTTATTCTCAATCCGATTCCCGAAGTCATTTATCTTGGCCGCAGCGATGGGTTCGGCATGTTACAGGAAAGTGTCGATTTCCTCCGTGAGAACTGGGTGGAATGGTTCCTGCCGCTGGTGTTCCTGACCATGCTCTCCCTTGGATTTCCTTTGCCCTTTGTTTCCTCGCTACAAGTCGGACAACTCGGATTCCCGTTCATGAGTGCGACTAGCCTTCTGGCTGGATCGCTCGAAGGCATAGTCTGGAACATCCTGGGAGTGTTCCTCCTGTTTGCGCTCATGGTATTCCGCGGTCTGCTGTTTCGTATCCTTTTCGGTAGCTCCCGGCGACAGCGCCTTTTTCGCTCGCGCTCTCAGTGAGTCGTCGTGAACTGCGAGAGAAAAATAGACAACGGGACGGCGCAAACGCGGTTCGGGCAAGGCAAAGTCCGACCTCCACCTAACAGTTCGTCACACTACAGCGCGTTACAAATGGAGAACTATGTGCGTATATCGCCGTCAATGTACACGGACTTCACGAAATAACCAAAAGGTACAGATACTGGAAACGCTCATACTGTGATATCTCTGGAATGGACGTCCTTTCGCTTCATCCGGCCAATTAGGTTATTTTTCTTCCTGCCGATACCATACAGAGCCATATAACACACAGTGCCCTGAGTTCTGGCTTTCTCGTATGCGTACCCCCTCCACGAATCGCAACAGGGCTAATAAAGGAGACAACTGCTATGCATCGGCAATCTGTACCTCTTCTCTTGCGGCTTCCCGTACTCTGGCTGCTCGGGTTCGTACTCACCAACGTCCTGTCTCAGCACGCTTTCGCGCAGACAAGCAACTGTCCGATCTTCCCGGGTGACAACGTATGGAACACACCGATTGATACCCTACCCGTTCATCCTAGCTCGGCAACGTACGTGAATGCGATTGGTGCGACCGCCGGGGTACATCCAGACTTTGGCACGGTGTGGAACGGTGCGCCGAACGGCATCCCCTTTACTATCGTGCCAAGTACGCAACCGTTGGTGCCTATTGTCTACACTGCCTACGGGGACGAGAGTGATCCTGGGCCAATGCCCATCCCTGCAAATGCGGCCGTTGAGGGCGGACCGAACGGTAATGGCGACCGCCATGTTCTTGTTGTCCAAACAGGGACCTGTAAGCTCTACGAGCTATTCTATGCGTTCCGACAGCCCAACGGCAGTTGGAACGCCGCATCGGGAGCGGTGTGGAACCTGGGGTCGCATGCGTTACGTCCAGATACGTGGACCTCAGCAGATGCAGCAGGATTACCCATGTTCCCTGGGTTAGTCCGTTACGAAGAGGTGCAAGCAGGCGCGATTAATCATGCGCTGCGCTTCACTGTCCCAACAACTCACAATGTCCATTTGTGGCCAGCACGCCATCATACCTCAGCACAAGGGACACAGTATCCACCAATGGGATTGCGCTTCCGACTCAAATCCTCATTCAATATTTCCGGGTTCTCTCCGGCGAACCAAGTAATCCTGCGTGCACTCAAGAAATACGGGATGTTTGTCTCTGACAATGGGAGCTCATGGTATCTCTCCGGTGCACCAAATCCGAACTGGAATGATGGTGATCTTCACAATCTCCAACTCGTGAAAGGTTCTGATTTTGAAGCGGTCGACGAGTCGAGTTTGCGCCTCACCGCGGACTCAGGCCAGGCGAAGCGAGGGACCACACCACCGCCTCCGCCGCCGACCTGTACACAGAAGCCAGCTGCTCCAGTCCTTACAGCCCCACTTTCCGGCGCAACCGTACCAGCTGGACCAGTACTGCTTGACTGGGCAAATACTACCTGCGCTACATCATATCGCGCCACGGTCCGCAAACTGGTGAACAGCACGTCATACGTCTACTCCACACGGGCTGGCCTCACTGTCTCACAAACGAAAGTCTCGATCTTATTAAAAGGGAAGTATGCCTGGACTGCGGCTGCTTGTAATGGCTATGGTTGCAGCACTTCGCTGTCACGATCATTCTCCGTGCAATAGGGTTGGCACTGCCATGATCCTGGAGTACAACCACCAGGATCATGGTCACTCTCGCTGATGTTCAAGCTGCCCGCACCAGGATTAGTGCGACAATCTATAACTCCCCGTGTGCCTACTCCGAAGCCATGAGTCTCAGGGTTGGTGCACGGGTATTTTTCAAACTCGACAATCTACAAATGACTGGCTCCTTCAAGGAGCGTGGGGCCCTCAACAAGCTACTGACACTGAGTGCTGAAGAGCGCCACAACGGCGTGATCGCCGCGAGCGCAGGCAACCACGGCCTAGCCGTCGCATTTCATGCGCAAAGGCTGGGAATCCCAGCGACGATTGTCATGCCTCGCTTTGCACCGTTGGTGAAAGTTAGTTCTGCCCGTCGGTATGGAGCTGAAGTCATACTCATCGGTATGGACTTCGACGAAGCCGTCGCGGAGGCGCGTCGGTTACAAAGCGAACGTGGCAGTCTGCTTATTCCCGCGTTTAACGATCCGTCAGTCATCGCTGGACAAGGAACGCTAGGATTAGAGCTGCTCGAACAGGTGCGTAGTTTTGATGCAGTGATTGTGCCGGTGGGCGGTGGCGGCCTCAGTGGTGGCGTCGCCCTGGCATTGAAAGAAAGCGGCTTTCGTGGGCAAGTGATCGGCGTGCAAGCCGAGCGCGTACCAGGCATGAAAGCCGCTCTTGAAGTGGGAACACCAACATCTATTCAACGAGCCTCGACGATTGCCGACGGTATCGCCGTTCGTCGGGTGGGCGAGCACACGCTGCCGCTCGCGCAACGTTACATCGACACGATCGTGACAGTGAGTGAGGCTGAAATTGCCCGCGCTATTCTCCTGTTATTGGAAACTGAGAAAACTGTCGTCGAAGGGGCAGCAGCAACAACGCTTGCCGCACTGTTGAATCGCCCGCTCGGACTCACTGGTAAAACCGTCATCCTCGTGATCTCGGGTGGCAACATTGATATGAACGTCATCTCGCGCGTCATCGAAAAAGGTTTAGTGCAAGAAGGCCGCCTCACCCGCATCAGCTTGATTATTCCCGACCGGCCTGGAGCATTGGCGCACGTTAGTACTCTGGTCGCTGACCAAGGCGCCAACATCCTCGAAATCATTCATACTCGTGGGTTCAGTCGCGCCGAGATTGGGGAATCAGAGATTACGCTCACGTTAGAAACTTCTGGTGAGGAACATATTACGCAAGTGCTCGCGGCATTGCGTACGGCTGAGTATCAGGTGTTTGAGGAACAGCCAGGACCGGCGGGAGAATTGAGAATTGAGAATTGAGAGTGGAGAGTGGAGAATTAAGGCTTGTAGGGCGGGAACAGCCCGCCAATTCCCAATCGACGCTCAGGTTTTCCTATGCCCCCGTACTCCGAACATTTTTTGACTCCTCACTTTCTATGACTCCTAGACTCCTAGACTTTCCCCCCATTCATCAATCCGCAATCCCTAACTCTCCCTTGCAGCCTTCCCTGAGAATTGTCATCCTGTGAGGACAATGCATCAGCAAGAACTAGTGTCCAAACAGCAGTTACAGGAGCATACGATCGCGCTTATCAACATTCGCGGGATGCACTGTGCTTCCTGCGTAGACAAGATCGAACGAGCGTTGCAGCATACCCCCGGCGTTGTGCGTGCAAGCGTGAACCTCGCCAGTGAAGAAGCGCTGGTTGAGTACCAATCCCAACACACTGGACTGGAAGCGTTCAAACAGGCCATCTCTGCCACTGGCTATGAGATTATCGAGCGAACCGAAGAGGACGGACACGATGCGGAACGGCAACACCAGCAGACTGACCTAAGCGCACTGAAAAGAAAGCTGGTCGTCAGTGTAATGTTGTCCGTTCTCATTATGCTCGGTTCGATGCCTGACATGCTACCAATTCCGTTTCTCAACCATCCGTTGGTGCTGTTGTTGCTAACGACACCGGTACAGTTCTGGGCTGGCTGGCAATTCTATCGTTGCGCGTGGACCGCCGCGCGGCATGGTTCCAGCGATATGAATACCCTGATCGCTATCGGGACCTCAGCCGCTTATTTTTATAGTGTCATCGCCGTGTTCTTTCCGCGCTTCTTTACCGCTGCCGGGCAAACGCCACAACTCTATTTCGATAGCGCGACGATGATCATTGCGCTCATCTTGCTCGGTCGCTTTCTCGAAACCCGCGCCAAGCATCAGACGTCGGACGCGATTCGGCGCTTGATTGGCTTACAACCACAGACTGCTCGCGTCGTGCGGAACAGTACAGAAGTCGAAATCGCCGTCGATCAAGTCCAAGTTGGCGACCTTGTCGCAGTACGTCCCGGCGAGAAAATTCCCGTCGATGGCTTGATCGTCAACGGTACATCAGCAGTCGATGAATCGATGATTACCGGCGAGAGTCTGCCGATCGAGAAACAACCAGGCGATACCGTCATCGGCGCAACGCTCAACAAAACCGGCGCGTTTACTTTTCAAGCCAGCAAAGTCGGCAAAGACACTGCGCTCGCACAGATTGTGCTGCTCGTGCGTCAAGCACAAGGCTCAAAGGCTCCCATTCAACGCCTCGCCGACAAAATCGCGAGCGTTTTCGTCCCGGCGGTTATCGCTATCGCTGTCCTCACGTTTCTCGTCTGGTACGTCCTTGGTCCGGCACCAACGCTGAACTTCGCGCTGCTGAACTTCGTCGCTGTGCTCATTATCGCTTGCCCGTGCGCTCTCGGATTAGCGACACCAACTGCGATTCTCGTTGGTACCGGTCGCGGGGCAGAACAGGGTATCCTCATCAAAGGCGGAGAGATTCTCGAAAAGGTGCATACCCTGACGACGATCGTTTTTGATAAGACCGGGACGCTGACTACCGGGAAGCCTGAAGTGACCGACATCTTAGGAGCTGGGAGCCCCTTCGCCCAAGCCATTAGTTCTCAGTCACCAAATCCTGACTCCCATATCCCAACTCCAGACTTATTGCGTTTAGCCGCCAGCGTCGAGTGGCAAAGCGAGCATCCGCTGGGTGAGGCGATTGTGCGTAAGGCAGGAGAACAGGATCTTGCATTGGCCGAGGTCGGTGAGTTCCAAGCCATTCCAGGTCAAGGAGTTGAAGGCCGAGTTGAAGGACAGCATGTACTACTCGGTAACCGTCGGTTACTAGACGAACGTGGAATCACCATTGGTGACGCAAATTTACAAATAGAACAGTTGGCCAACGCGGGCAAGACGCCAATGTTTGTGGTCATTGACGGTCAACTTGCCGGTATGATCGCCGTCGCCGACGTACTGAAACCACATGCCGCAGAAGCCGTCGCTGCGCTGCAACGTCAGGGGTTAGAAGTTGTAATGCTCACCGGTGACAATCGCCGGACTGCCGAAGCGATTGCACGTCAGGCTGGGATTATCAACGTTCTCGCTGAAGTCCTGCCCGAAGGAAAGGCATCGGAGATCAGGAAGTTACAAGCACGAGGACAAGTCGTCGGCATGGTCGGTGATGGCATCAACGACGCCCCTGCCCTCGTGCAAGCCGATGTGGGGATTGCTGTTGGCACTGGTACTGATGTCGCGATTGAAGCGGCAGACATTACGCTCATGCGCAGCGATATACGCGATGTCGCAACCGCGCTGTCATTATCCCAACGCACGATACAGGTGATTCGCCAGAATCTCTTCTGGGCGTTTATTTATAACCTAATCGGCATTCCGCTCGCAGCCGGTGTCCTGTACCCGTTCTTTCACGTGCTGTTACATCCGATGTTTGCCGCACTGGCAATGGCGCTCAGTTCTGTTTCGGTGGTGATGAACTCGCTCCGTCTACGTTCGCGTTGACCGCGCTCAGAAACAGCTGAACAAGCTCTTCAGGAAGACCGGATTCGGTCTTCCCGATAACAACGAAGCATCCTTCCGCTTCAGAGAAAAAGACGCCGCTCATTTCTTTGACCCCACCAATAAAGCGATTCGTCTCGATACGAAAATATTTCCCCCGTTGGCCTTGCATATCGTACTGGTCGCCAACGCTAGCAATCGACCACCCATTCTGAGCGGCGACTTCATCAAGAATGCGGATCGCTTGTTCCGGCGCTACTTTCAGATGGAGTTTCTGTCCTGCCTCATGTCCCTTGTCCGTCAACCCTATCGTATTGGTCGCCATTCGCACCGGATTACAGGCGGTGAATACGATTGCACTCTCTAACGCCAACAAAACTACAAACAGCAGCAATTGTGTGTTTCGCATATCTCTACTTACTAAAACGGGAAACGTAAGATGAAGGCTCTCATTTACACCTGGAGTGTCTTACAGATTACGTTTCCCGCATCACGTTCTATATTCTTAGTACGCCGACATGCCACCATCGGCAGGAATTGTGGCCCCGGTAATCATGCGGGCCTCATCGGAGGCGAGAAACAGCGCGACGTTCGCAATATCCTCCGGTTGACCAGTACCAAACGGATACTGTTTCCAATCAATCTGGATCGCCTGGGTTTGAGGAATCGTCGCTGGCTGTTCACGACTTTCACCGAATCGTTGACGCACGCGCTCAGTGAGGACCACCCCAGGACAGATTGCGTTCACGCGAATACCATCGCGTGCGTACGTCCCAGCAAGAGACTGGGTCAGTGCAATCACCCCACCTTTGGCCGCAGTGTACACATGAATCGGGAATGCCCCACGCAAGGCAACGACCGACGACATATTAATGATCGACCCCCCACCCGCCTTGATGATCTCAGGGATGCCATGGCGACAACACAGAAACGTACCGAGCAAATCTAGCGACATGGTATGGTTCCATACTTCCATGTCCACATCAGTCACTCGTTTGTCCTCGACGACCGATCCACCAGCACAGTTATGTAAGATATTGAGTTTACCGTAACGTTTCACTGTTTGTTCAATCGCATTCTTGACACTGTCTTCTTTGGTTACATCGGTCTCGATAAATGTGGCGTCGCCACCTGCGGCACGTACCGACTGTTCACACGCACGTCCCAGCTCCGGCTTGAGTTCGGCGATCACGACTTTCGCACCTTCACGGGTGAAGATATGCGCCGCCGCACGGGCAATTCCCGAACCTGCTCCGGTAATAAATGTGACTTTCCCTTCTAATCGGCCCATGATGCATTCCTCCTTTTTTTGTTCAATGGCTCCTCATACAGAAAAAAAGCCGACCCCATAGGGCTGCTCTCCAATCGACCGCTCATGGCCGTCATGAGGAGACTGCTTGCACAGCTGCCTCGTACGACTCTGGAGTCGTCTCCCCACGCTCAACCGCCTCAAGCTCTTCACATACAACTCGTAACACGCGAGCAATGTATTCTGTCCGCCACTGTTCGCGTTCTTCCGCAGCCTGTGGATGCGGTCGATAGGTTTCGATCTCTTGACGAGAGAGCAACCCCTTACTTTCTGCGAGGCGCTCAACCGTATCGAGACGCTCACGCAGCACGGATACTTCTCCGGCAAGGGCCATAACGATGGCCATAAGTTTATCCACTTGCGGATCAGCAAAGAACGTCGGCTTCTTTCCTTTGGCTTTCTTGGCCATACCGACACTCCTCCGTTACTTTACCGCACCAAAGACAAACCATTCGCCACCGCCACCAAAGTCACCACCTTGGAACAGCCCGGTGCGCGAGCGCGCCAGTTTGAAAGCGCTGGGAATGGCAGTCTGAATGACCTTCTCTCGCCCAAAGCCTCCGCTGGTCGCCAGTTCCACGAGATCCATATCGTGCAACGTACCCCAGAAAGGTTCGTTGTTGTTGTACGTATCCCAGTCGAGAATGAAGGAATCATAGGGGTCCATACCGTGATACTGTGGAACTTCCACATGCAGCATCAGACCTCGGGGTTTGAGTAAGCGATAGCATTCCCGGACGATGTTGCGGATCGCCGCCCCTGACGTTTCATGCAACAAAATGTGAGACACAATCAAATCGAATGACCCATCGGCAAAATTGGTATGTTCCGCGTTCTGTTGCGAGTAGTGCACCCGTCTGCCAAGCGCTTCAGCCCGTGCGTGCGCATAGCGGAGCATCGGCGCACCGATCTCGACCGCAGAGACGTCAGCCTCTGGATAGGTATCCACATAAGGAATGGTACTATGCCCCACCGAGCACCCCATATCCAGAATCTTGCGTGGCTGGAAATCGGGATATTGCCGCTTGATATGCGCGGCTAACGACGTGCCCAAATCATCGTTCATCGGCCCCATACGACCCATTGCATACACATGCACGGCACGATCATAGATGGCTCCCGCGGCAACATCGTCTACTGTGGTCTCGGTGTGATACGCGCCCGGCTGGCAGTGAATGTCAACCGCCGTGTGATACGCGGGAATCGGCATGTGGGGATCGAGAGCCAAAGATCCCAGGGTTTTGCCGTTACGCTTGGCTTGTGCAATGAGCGCAGGCAGTTGGCGTTCGACACTCGTCGCTACCGAATCCCACATCATTTCCTGACTGGTACGAAGGAGCGCACTCCAGGTTTGGTAGTACGGTTCGTCTTTCATCACCCGACGCACGTCATGGCGATCTTGCGGTGTGCGCTTCTGTTCGCGTTCAAAGCGGGGTTTGGCACGCTTCTCGTACACCGACTTGTTCCCTGGCGACACAGAGGTCGCCAAATGGACTTTGAGACTCTGCACGAAATTCTGTCGGGCTTGCTCGTCATGTGTCGCACGCGGCAGCATCTCATGGGTGGTTTGTTCGTAGATCATGGCAACTCCTTATCTTGTTATGTGGATTTCTCGGTTCGTCTTCCGACGTTACACACGGTCTCTAGTACGGAGCCCATACTTCCTGATCAAGTTATGCAAATGTTGTCGCGTGATACCGAGTTGTTCAGCCGTGCGTTTGGCATTGCCAAGAAACTTCGACAACATCTCTTCAATGTAGGCCTTCTCGAAGGCGTTACGAGCATCTTCCAAGAGCAAATCCTCGGACGGAAAAGGAATACGAAGTGACTTTTGATTCACGAGGCGATCGGAAAGATACTCGCCGGAGATTGGTTGCCCACGCGGTGTCAGTGCCACCGCACGCTCCACTTCGTTTTCAAGCTCACGGATATTCCCTGGCCAGGAGTATTGGGTAATCAATTCCAAGGCCTTCTTCGCTATTTCGTCAATCGCCTTCTCCTGTTTCACGGCGCACTTGCGGATGAAATGTGCCACCAGCAAAGGAATATCTTCGCGCCGCTCGCGCAAGGGCGCAACTTCAATAGGAAAGATGTTGATACGATAATAGAGATCTTCGCGAAATCGTCGCTGTTGGACTTCGTCGGCCAGGTTTTTATTAGTCGCCGAGATCACCCGGACATCAATATTCCGTTCATGTGTCTCCCCAAGCCGGCGAATCTTTCCATCCTGCAGTACGCGTAGGAGCTTGACTTGAATGTGCGGCGGGGTTTCACCAATTTCGTCGAGAAAGATCGTCCCTCCGTCGGCGACTTCAAAGAGGCCCGGTTTATCCACGGTCGCGCCGGAGAACGAGCCTTTTTTGTGGCCGAACAACTCGCTTTCCACCAGTTCATCGGGAATGGCTCCACAGTTGACCGGTACGAACCGCTGCTCCTTCCGCGGTCCGGTGTAGTGTAATGCCCGCGCCACGAGCTCCTTGCCGGTTCCAGTTTCACCTTCAATGAGCACCGGAAACGACGGACCAATGGCACTCTCCATTTTGGCAAACAGGATTGAGGCAGCCGGCCCACTGCCAACGATTTCCGGAAAGCGATCCTGTCGCACGCGTTCACGTGCGAGTGAGGCAACCTCTTGCTGCAGTTTCGCTTCGGACTGTTTGACTTGGAGATAGAGCCGGGCGTTCTCAATCGCTATGGCCACCGGCCCCACCAGCGTATCCAGAAAGTCGAGGTCGTCGACGTCGAACACCCCTTCACGTTTGTTTCTCAGACTAATGACGCCAATGACTCCGTACCGCGTCCGCAGGGGCGCGTAGAGCAGGTCCCGCGTACGCACGCCGGTCCGTTTGTCGACGTCAGGATAGAACCGCTCATCCTTCGCAACATCGGGTACGAGGGTTGACTTGCCATGCTGCACGACCCAACCCGCAATGCCCCTATCCGCCGGAAACGTCACTTCTCGGAGATGTTCTCCTACCTCTGGATCAATATCGCTGATGACTGGAAAAAAGAGCTGCTGACGGGTCTCGTCGAGCAACAATAACGAACAGTTCTCCGCTCGGAGAGCCTCCTTGGTTTTTTCCATGACCAAAGGAAGCAGCTCGTCCAATTCGATCTGCTCGGAAAACATCCGAGTCAACTCAAACAGGAGGGAGAGTCTCTCGGTGCTGGACACTCCACTATTCATAAGTGCTTTTCCTTTCTCATGTCGTGCGCGTTAGCATAATAGGAAAGCCGTCACTCCTCAATGTCGAGGCAATCCCTGATAGACAAGTCTTTACCGGGTAAGGGCCAACGCTTGTCAATCTCGACTTCTGGTCCTATGCTGAAAGTAGTCTCTTGTCTCCGGGGGTTTACTTTTGTCCGTACAATGAACCGTGCATCATGGAGCAACACGTACACAAAGTAGAGATGAACGTGCGAGTGAAAGAAACAGATACTGCGGGTCAGAGCCGACAACGCTCCCACCTTTTTCTGCTCGGTTTGATCTTTGGGACAGCTCTGTTCTTCTCGTATTCCTGTTATTCGCAACACCAACGTCCGACTCCGACACCGCTAGTACTTCCTGCGGCAGCAACGACCCCCAAAGATCTCCAAGCGACCTACCGCACAGTTCTACAGGGCGACACCGCCGAGAAGCGGCGCAAGATTTTTCGCATCGGCTATCATTTATTGCAGGAAAAAAATCGCGCAGGAGCACAGCTGTTTCTGTCGCGTGCGTTAGAGGTCTATCCGCCGCTGGCAGATTACAGCTTGTACTTCCTCGGCGGCCTGTATCGAGAAGACGGGCGCCCAGACGACGCGCGGGCCTTTTTCCTGCGCCTCATTGAGCAATACTCGCAAAGCATTTGGACGAATCAGGCTGCGTTGGAGCTGGCTTCACTCGCGCTGGCAAACAAAGACTGGGAGACTGCTGTTCGCTACGCCCAAAATGCACTCGACGGTCAGAAAGTCCGAAGCAGTACCAAGCATGCGGCAACTCTGGTACTTGCCCAAGCGTATGAAGGGCAAGGCGATGTCACCACAGCCTATGCACGCTACCAAGAGGTGCGACGGGCGACTCCGCATTCTCGGACCGGCAGAATCGCCAAGGAACAAAGCGAACGGTTACGAGCGCTAGATATGGATCGATTTGGCTTGCAAAGTGAACAAGACTATCTGTCTGAAATGCAGCTCTGTGCCAAAGAGGGTGACAGCGCTGGACTTGAGACGCTTATCTCTCAAGTCAGCGACCGCTTTCCTGGCAGCTCACAACAGACAGAGAGCCTGTCCCTTCTCGCCTCAACCTATAAGAAACAGCGACG
>JAYVFX010001092.1:0-4499 GCA_043772795.1 Deltaproteobacteria bacterium | reverse complement strand
TGTCTCCGCGAGCGAGAGAACAAAGTCAGGATCAAGGGTAAGGGAGAAAAGGTGTAGCTGTTTCCTTTCTTCCTTATAGTCTACAGCCTGAGGCCTCTCGTCTTTTAACGTTCCACCGGCAACTTTTGCTCATCCCAGTCCAGCATGCCACCCTTCAGATTCGAGACGTGTTCAAAACCTAGCCCTGTGAGGATGGCGGCAGCGGTGGTGCTGCGGACGCCGGCGCGGCAGATGACAATAATATCTTTGTCTCTGTGCATATCGATTTCTTTGGCCCGTGCTGGCAACTCTTTGAGTGGAATCAGCACACTTCCTGGAATGTGACCAAGCTCACCGCTAAACTCTTCGGGCTCGCGCACATCAAGCAGCAATGGGCGCTGCAACCTGGCAAGGAGTACGTGCACTTCCTGGGCGGTGAGTTGGCGTACACTATTAAGTTCCGACAGAGTGGGGAAGTGAACCGATTCGTCTTCAATGGCTGACTGGTTTGGTTGTAATGACTCTTGAATCCCTTGCGGCAGCGGGAGCCCAAGATTGTTCATCAGCTCAATGTAGGCGTCCCGCGTTCGCCCGGCGATACGCGGGTTCGTCCGTTTTTCCTCACCAATGGTGGAGTGCGTATGGCCACGGTAATCGTGCGCTGGGAACACCAGGGTCTCGTCAGGAAGAGAAAATAATTTGTGAACGATCGAATCGTATTGTTCGCCGGCATCACCGCCAGCAAAATCACAGCGTCCGGTACCGTGAATGAGTAAGGTATCGCCAGTGAGGACACGATTCGCCGCATGTAAACTAATACTGTCCGGCGTATGCCCAGGCGTAGAAAAGACGCGAATCCGTTCGTTGCCAACAGGAATAATTTGTCCGTCTTCGACGTGGATATCAACATGCGGAGCCGGCGCACGACGATGCATCATGACTGGTGCTCCCGTAATGTCATGTAGTTCCCAACTTGATGTGCGATGATCGGCGTGGGTGTGCGTGTCAATGATCGCTTCCAATTCGCAGCCGAAATAGGCGAGTGAGGCGAGATAGCGGTCGATTTTGTCTTTCAGAGGATCAACTACCACTGCCTTCTTCGCGCGTTCACAAGCGATAAGATACGTTTTACATTTCCCTCGATTGAGTTCGCGAAACAGCATACGTCCTCCTGTGTGTTGCGAGATCAGAGGTTGCTATCTTGTTCTTTGTCAAGCGTCTTGTGGACCCTGGAATGCTGGAATAGTGGGAACGACGACTCGTGGATCTCTTTGTGAAGAAATTGGTGACGGTTGTGTCCACGTGGTATCGACGAACTTGTAGAGAAACATCCCGGCCAGCATGGATGCAACAAAAATAATGACCGACAGCTGGCCTGAGGCAAGCGACGTGACCGCCGGTCCAGGACAGAATCCGCCGAGTCCCCAACCGATACCGAAGAGGGCGGCTCCCCCGATGAGACGAGAATCAAGATCGCTACGCGTGGGAACGGAGAATGTAGCAGCGAATAAGGGGGTCGAACGCCGACGAATGACACGGTAGAGAGCCGCGTGTGCCGCAATCGCTCCCATCATGACGAAGGCGAGGCTTGGATCCCAATTGCCCGCAAGATCAAGAAAAGCCGTCACTTTGCCTGGTTGCGTCATGCCACTTAGTGCCAGGCCAATAGCGAAGATGAAACCGGTGATAAATGCTGTGAGTGCTGAGTTCATAGCGATCCTCCCAACACGTGATTGATGATGTACACTGTGACAATTCCGGTGATCATGAACGTTATCGTGGCCACAAGAGAGCGAGGGGAGAGGCGACTGATGCCACAGACTCCGTGACCACTCGTGCAACCGTTACCCAGACGCGTGCCGAAACCAACCAAAAGACCAGCGAGAATCAGTGCGCCAGGCGAGCGTGCAATACTGAAGGTGAAGGCTTGAGGAGAGAAGAGACTACAGAGAAATCCACCAGTAAGGAGACCGACAACGAACAGCACACGCCACGCCGTGTCATTCTGCGTGGGACTGAGGAGCCCCCCCACGATACCACTAATGCCCGCAATTTTGCCGTCACACAGCAAGAGGAGCGACGCACTGAGGCCGATGAATATCCCTCCACAGAGAGACGCAACTGGTGTGAAATTTTCCATACACTTCCCTCCTCTCGGAACAACGGCGGGTTGCGGTATCAACACTGATCCTCTCTGTCTCAATTGGGACAGGTTCTCTTGCGAGGATCTTCACTTTCTGATATGCTTATATAGCTAAATAGCAATATAACTAATCGCTGTCAAGGGAAATACATGCCGCACCAGAAAAAAGAACTGTCCGATACTGCGCTAGAGATGATTGCCGAGCGTTTTAAGCTGCTCGCTGAACCTATGCGACTGAAGATTCTCCACTCGCTATGGGAAGGAGAGCTCACCGTAGGTGAGATTGTGCGTACGACGAATGCGTCACAAGCCAATGTCTCCAAGCACTTAGGGATTTTGCAGCTGGCGGGGATCGTCCGCCGTCGCAAAGAGGGGCTGAATGTCTATTATGAGATCGCGGACGAAACGGTCTTTGCGTTGTGTGAGGTTGTCTGTAATAGCCTTCACGATCGGCTCGTTGCGCAGATGGACGAACTCAACCCCCCCATGGCACACCAACGACGATGAGCACAGTAACGAGTGACCTTAATGAAGACACTCAACCCCTCAACCCCTCAACCCCCCTGATAGCTAATCCCAGCCCAGATATTGCACAGTGCGTCGTTTTCGCTATCGGTGTCGAGAAGGAATTGGGGTCAGGTCTGTACTTTGACAGTGCCGGAGAATGCACTCCGGGATTCTTTTTCCTGGATTGCGCTGCGCTCCATCCAGGCTACAGGACTGCCTCACTGCCGGTTGGGCAACGCTGCGCTGTTGCCCAACCGACATTACTGTAAAGATGAAGGTTCGGAATCAGTAACGTCGAGATAGATACCGGCCCCGACTCGCCCTGGACCTACGACTAAAGCTTCTTCTTTGTTATCCGATCTTATTGTTACAGACCGTTTCTGTGGGGATGGGAAAGAAAAGCCGAGACTTTCACGATTCGATGACATTTAATCAGAGTGAGAGATGAGTATAGGGGGGACGTACAATGATTGATCGGACACATGCGGGCGCGCGTTGTTATACGCGGCATTTGGTGCGAACCGTTAAGGGGGATCTTCCCCGTGAAAGCCACGGAGCGATCCTCTATCAGACGGAAAACCTCGGTCGTCAACTCATTTTCGTGAACTGGGACAATGGCATCTCCGTGCATGTCTTTCCTGACGAGATCGAAATTGAGAACCAGTCTCTTGATATCCCTACGCCATAACTGGAATTTGTCACTGCCAACGCACAGCGACTCCACAACGATCCGCGGCGCGGCCTCGGAGTTTGTGGTGTACATTCCTGCTGCCGCGCATGCTCTTCTCATTTTTTGACTTCCCGAACTTTATCCCATGCTTCGCATGTGGTTTCGGTTCTGCATATCGCGAGTCATCGGTAACTCTCCTGTGTTTGTTATAATAGCCACAACACAGGGAGGGCGAGACGGATGCGGAACCTAGAGATGCGAATATGGCTGATTCTTGCGAGTTTCCTCGTTTTTCTTCCCATTCCCAGTTGCGGTAGACCAAAAGAAGAGGGTGAGGTTAGTGGTTTTCACGCGCCAGCCTCTTCGACGCCTGCGGTGGTGAATGAAGAGTACGGGGAGCAATCCGCTCCGCCGTTACTGCCATCGTCCACACCTCAGCCTTCTGAAGGTGCTGCCCCTTCAACTGCAACGTTCCGCAATTCTGTTCTTATCGGTGGAGACCTTGGGCTTACTGTCACTGGTGAAGGTGTGAATGATCCCCATCGGGTGCCTGCAGCTTTGGAACACGAACTCTTCACGTTTCTGCCGCAACTGCGTGACATGTATGACCAGCAACTGACGCACGAACCTCGTGGAATGGGAAGTCTGGACGTGCAAATGACTATCGAACCGAGTGGAAAAGTTTCGGATCTACGGTTTCCGCTGCAACGAGTGTCGAGTGCGCAGCTGACGTCGGCTGTGTATGACGTTATGCGTGCATGGCAATTTACCCCTGCGGAGCATCGCGTGGATCTTCGTTATCGGATGATTTTTGTTCCCGCTGGAATCGATCCGGTCTCCATTGGCATATGGGAGCACCGACTCGCTGACCGGACGGAAGTTGATCGCCCCGAAAACAGACCTGCCATACGTACTTCGCCTAAGAACACGCTGAGTGATAAATCACTTCCTCGTACGGATGCTGCGGTGGCACGAAAATCAGAAGGGCACGGAGATCCGCAGCGCCGGGAAACCTCTACAGTTGGTGAGGCGGTGGAGAAACCGGGGCAGGCTGCCCCAGAAACGCCCAGCCCGCGAGTCGCAGACCCTCGCCCGGAGAGCTCTCCTCGCCAGCTAGCGCAGTGGTATCAAGTGACACGACCGACTCAACTCTACGCGACGCCGCATTCGTCTGCTCCCGTAGTTGCACGGTTACATACA
>JAYVFX010001091.1:0-2066 GCA_043772795.1 Deltaproteobacteria bacterium | reverse complement strand
CCCCGATACCATACGCATCGATTCATGAGCTGGGTTGTATTAATAAGACGTAGCAATTTCATAGTGAAAGTATCTCGGCTATAGCAGAAACGTTTGCTGAGGCAACTGACCAGCCCTGTACGTTGACTCTACGATAGGTTTCCGTTAGCCTCCCTTGCTCTACAGAGCCTCTTTCCTATGGGAAAGGGGCTCTTTGTTGTCCGGTACAGTTTTATGGAGGTTTCGATAGAAACTGAGAGTGATCACCCTGTGCGAAACGGCAAAGTGCTTGTCGTTGGCGTTGGTGGCCTTGGGTGTCCGGCCGCGCTTACGCTTGCTCGTGCCGGAGTAGGAACCGTTGGCTTGATCGATCCCGATGTGGTCGAGCTGTCGAACTTACAGCGACAAATCCTCCACGCGACACCGGATATCGGTCGTCCGAAGGTCGACTCAGCACGTGAAAAGCTGCTGCGAGTCAACCCCACAATCACTATCATTCCCTATTTTCAGCGGCTTTCCGTAGCGACCCTCCCGGTCCTGTTTCGTGACTATGATTTCATTATCGATGGGACAGACGGAGTCGCGACCAAGTTTCTCATTAACGACGGAGCCGTACTTCTGCGCAAGCCCTTTTCGTATGCTGGGATCGTCCAATTTCACGGGCAGACGTTGACTGTTCTGCCCCGCATTTCGACTTGCCTTCGTTGTCTTTTCCCTGACCCACCTTCGGGCGATGAGATTCCGACTTGTCAAGAGAGTGGCATTATCGGCAGCTTAGCGGGTAGTGTGGGTATCCTTCAGGCAGCCGAAGCGATCAAGTATTTGAGAGGAACGGGTAAGTTGCTGACCGACCGCCTTCTGACGTACGATGCATTGGCTCTGCGATGGAGAGAGGTGCAGGTACGCCGTAATCGCCACTGTCCACTGTGTGGTGAACATCCAACTATCACCGACCTTGAACCGGTGATGCAAGAACACGCGAATCCTTGTACTCTCGGGACCTGAATCCAGAGCCGAACGAGAGCGTGAGTTAAGGAGTCTGCTGTATGAGTACAATTACCGGTCTCACTTGTCGTGAATGTGGACAAGAATATCCTGTTGCTCCGCTGCATGTGTGTGAGACGTGTTTCGGTCCCCTGGAAGTAGTCTATGACTACGCGGCCATTCGCAAACAGCTCTCACGCGCAGTGATTGAGTCACGACCGCAGTCCCTCTGGCGCTACCAAGAACTCTTGCCGGTAAGCGGTGAACCCCGCGTGGGCTTGCACAGCGGGTTTACGCCTTTAGTTAAAGCCGATCGTTTAGCCGCGTATCTGGGTGTCAAAGAGCTATACGTCAAGGATGACTCGGTTAATCATCCGACGTTTTCTTATAAGGACCGCGTTGTCTCTGTCGCGATTTCCAAAGCGATAGAATTTGGCTTTGACACCGTCTCGTGTGCATCAACCGGGAACTTGGCTAACTCGGTGTCTGCCCATGCTGCTCGTGCTGGGTTACGATGCTTTATTTTTATTCCGTCGGATTTAGAGCAAGGGAAAATCATTGGTTCGACCATCTACGGTCCGCGCGCGGTTGGTATTCGTGGCAATTATGATGATGTGAATCGCCTCTGCAGCGAGATTGCCGACAAATACGGGTGGGCATTCGTCAATATCAACCTCCGTCCATATTATACAGAAGGCGCAAAAACCTATGGTTTTGAGATTGCCGAACAACTTGGCTGGCGTCTCCCACAACATGTGATCGTTCCTACCGCAGGCGGCACCATTCTGCCGAAGGTGGCTAAAGCGTTTGAGGAGATGAAGAAAGTCGGATTGATTGACGATCCACATACGCCAAAGATCTACACTGCGCAGGCGGCAGGATGTGCGCCAGTGATTCATGCACTCCATAAGGGCTCTGACCTCATTGTTCCGGTCAAGCCGAATACCATTGCCAAGTCGATTGCGATTGGTAATCCAGCCGATGGCTACTACGTGCTCAAGGCCGTGCGTGACTCCGGCGGATGGGGCGAGGCGGCTACCGATCAGGAGATCGTGGCGGCGATTCAGTTACTGGCACAGACTGAAGGAATTTTTACTGAGCCC
>JAYVFX010001090.1:0-14838 GCA_043772795.1 Deltaproteobacteria bacterium | reverse complement strand
AGCGCACCAGACGTAGCGAAAAATCTTTTTTATCCTGGGCAAAATCATCAAAGAAGCCTCGGGAATTCAATGGTTTGAAAAAAGTGTCCTGACATCAGCAACAAGGGGGCGCTGTTTGTCGTTAGACCGCTGCACTCTACGTAACTCGTTGAAAAATAAGCGAATCTAAAATGAGAATTGCTGGTTCGCCACGGCTGGGCGATTTCCGTGGGTAACGTTGTATTGATCTGTGTAGGTATAACGAGTTGTTCTGCTGGATTGAAGATAATCTGCTGCCGTCTCTCTCTCCGAAAAAGGTTCCTTTGTACACGTGTGTCGCTCACCCCCATAGCCGGTCTTTCCCCGATCCCTTTTGGGAATTTAGCTCGTCCAGTTCTTCCTGGTGGAAACTTTGTAGCCCAATTATCCTCTTATCATTATTCCACCTGATAAAACAAACTATCTACTCGTCCGGTGTTATCGACGACGACAAGCCGATGGGTGCCGAGTTGTAATGGAAGCAAGAGCTTTGTTTCAGGAGTACCGCTACGGATAAGCGAACCGTCTTCATACCAGTAGAGACGAGTGGCAGAGGTGCCTCCCTGTACGCTGAGGGGAATCTGTTGATATTCCTTCGGAGTATCGCGGCGTAGGTGGTAGGGGGTCGCGGCATGGGGTGAGACGATTTTGAGGGGTTCACTCGTAGGGATGTCCGTGCAGACTGGACTGAGCCGAGGAACTGAAGCGACAACGTGTCCCTGTGCCTGCTTCCAGGCTACCAACTCCGCAGGATACACTGTAACGACCTCAGCCTGATGTGGTCGCTTCGCAAGACACGAGCCTGCGAGCTGATCTCCGGTTTCGCTGTCAACAAAAATACGGCGATGATACGAACACAGTGAGAGTTTTGAGCGTCCAGGCAATGCCGAGGTAGTGGTCTGGAGAGGGCAGTATGGACCGGCTAATTCATGACTCTGGGAGCAGATACGGACTGTCCCTAACTGCAAATCCTCGGAATGTGACAGTTGCGCTGCTCCGCCTTCAATGACTCGAAAAAGGTCGAATAGCAGTGGAGCGGCATGTTCTGCCCCGGAGATGCCTTTCTGTCCACGACCATCAACATTACCGACCCACACACCAATTGTGTAACGAGCAGAAAACCCCAGACTCCAGGCGTCGCGGTGACCATACGAGGTGCCCGTCTTCCAAGCGACGACAGGAACATCGCGCGTAAGATGCCACGCACGGGGAAGGTCTGGGCGTTGGAGGCCGGTTAAGATCCGTGTCACTAAGTATGCTGATTCGGGAGAAAAAAGCTGTTCGCGTGTACCTTCACCTGTCACCTCACTAGCGTGCATGCGAACCGGATGATGGCCCCCTCCTGCCGCGAGCGTAGCGTACAGATTCGTTAGATCGAGGAGCGTGACCTCGCCGCTACCTAAGATCAGTGGCAGCCCATACGTCGTTGTCGGGCGATCGAGTGTACTCAATCCCCCGCGTCGCAACAACGTATGAAATTCAGCTAACCCAATCTGCGCGAGCAGACGAACGGCAGGGGCGTTTAACGAACGCACCAACGCTTCACGTACTGTGACTAATCCGCTGTACTGCCCATCGTAATTTTCGGGTACATAGCCAGCGAAGTCGGTTGGGATATCGAGCAGATACGAGTCGGGGATGATCAGCCCAGCATCCATGGACATGGCGTACAGAAAGGGTTTGAGGGTAGAGCCTGGCGAGCGACGGGCAACTGCGGCATTGACCTGTCCTTGTGTGGCTGTGGAAAAGAAGTCTGGCGATCCGACCAGCGCACGTACCGCCCGGTTGTTGTTTTCAATTACGACCACTGCGGCACTGCCAATGCCACGGTCCCGCAATCCGGCGATGCGAGCGGCGATTTGTGTTTCGGTGAGCTGTTGCAGGCGGCGGTCGAGGGTGGTGACAATCTTCGGCTCGCGGGGCAAACGGTCTACTACGAGCTGGCAAAAGTGTGGCGCAACGAAGGGAGGCCGCCAGATGGGCGCATGAACCGGATGGCGATGAGCGTTAGCGATGGTTTCAGGAGAAAAGACCTGCTGGGCAGCGAGTTGTTGAAGAACGCGGTTTCTCACTGCGAGTGCAGCCTGCGGGTTTCGGGCTGGATTATAGCCGTTGGGGGAGCGAGGCAGCACCGACAATAGGGCTGCCTCACCCAGAGAGAGCTGTGCCGGGGTCTTGCTAAAGTAGACAGTGCTGGCTGCACTAATTCCTTCGACATTGCCTCCATAGGGAGTGAGGTTGACGTACAACTCAAGCAGTTCCTCCTTTGTGAAATGTCGCTCAAGTTGCAGCGCACGAAACATCTCCTGGCTCTTTGCCCAGATCGTTCTGGGTTTCGGTTCCGCTAGTCGCGCGAGCTGCATTGAGATAGTCGAAGCTCCGGAGACAATTCTGCCGTGGCGCAGATTCGCCCACACCGCGCGTACGATAGCGAAGGGATTCACTCCTGGATGGGAATAGAACCAGCGGTCCTCTGAGGCAATGAGCGTCTGGATAAAAACTGGCGCAACCTCGTGAAGAGTCACAGGCAGACGTAACTGTTCGTCTGGTGGTAGGAATATACGTAACGGTGTACCCTCACGGTCTGCAACGACCGTCGCAGCTTGACGGTATAAAGTTGCGGTCGGGAAGGGAAAAAGCCAGTCAAGAATAGCGAAACAGAGATACACGCTTCCACAGAACACGAGACTTGTAAGGGCGGTTTTCCGCGTTGTGCGCATTATTCTTACTTATCTGGTCTGAGGCGCTGCGTTATTTCTTCACTTTTACCTCAATCGTTCCCCGTTCACCCGTCGCGCGAATCGCCGGATCGTACATTGCCTCGGCTTGCACCGGAGGAAGTCGGAAGGTGCCAGGCGCGACTGCGCGTAATAATGCGTACGCCGTGCGCCACTCGTTCTCTGGGAGGTCGGTAAAGAGGAGTACGCGATCATCGCGGATGTCTTGGTGCGCTGGTTCTAAATTCGTGTCGGTGACCCAGGGGAGTGTCTCGGTTGACTTCAAACGTGGATTCTCAACTTCTAATCCCGAGGGCAAAAGATTTTGGATCACCACGTTATCGAGCTTCCCAGAGAGGCTGCGGACCTGCGTCTTCACGACGAGCAGATCACCTTGAGAGACGGCGGACAGGTCAAGTTGGCTTCCGTCGCGAGTGAAGAAGGACCGAGAAATCTCTAACCCAGCCTTTTCCGGGGCAAACTTGGCATCGGTAGGAATACCGTGGCTGTGCAACGCAAAAAAAGCTGCACCTGCTTCGTAGCCGTCGTTCATCTGAATTCTCATTGCTTCGTTCCCCTCAATACCCGAGAAGGTAACTGTCTTATTTGTGAAGGTACCAATCTCTTTCTTGCCAACAAAGACCGTTCCTGAGTACGGTTTTTTCTGTGTTTGTTGTTTGAAGAATTGTCCGAGCGCGACGAAGGCGACGGCACTTTCTTGCGTACTCCAGTCTCCGTCAGCTTGTGCGTCGCGGGTGAGGCGCTGCACTAATTTAGGAACTCGCGGATCGTGCGGGGCCGCATCCAGGAAAGCGAGTAGCAGTAACGCACGGTTCCGCACCGTGGAGTTGAAGTTATCTCCGGTTTGTCGTGTCGTTTGTTCGACATCTTCAAGTCCGCGGGTCAACTCTTCAATGACTTTGGTGTTGCCGGTTGCAGCGTAGGCTGCGCCTAGCAACGCCCGCGACTCGGGTTTGAGTTTGTTACGGTACCGGTCGCGCACAAAATCGAGGGTGCCGAGGTCAGCCTTACCAGCACGAGCCAACACGTATAACGCATAGGTCACACGTTGTAATTCATCCTGGTTTGGTTCTTCGCTTGGTTTGCTGTCTTTGGCGAGGGATTCGAGCGCGCGATCATAAAGCAGTGCGTCGACATGATGTCCGGCCCGGCGGGCTTCGACTAGAAAATGGGTGGCGTAGATACTGCCCCACGGATGCATCGTGTCGCCATCCGGCCACATGGAAAAACCACCGTTCGATAACTGCATCGTCGCTAATCGGCGAATGCCTTCTTGAACGAATACCTCAGGATCACTCTTGCTGAACACCTCTGGGTCAAGCTCTTTAGCGAGGTCGCTAAAGTAGACCAAAGGAAAAGCGCTTGATGTGGTTTGTTCGATACAGCCATACGGATAATGCAGGAGATAGCGTAACTTCCCTGTGAATTGAACTAAAGGTAACGGACTGAGCCGCAATTCCCGCCGCGCGGTTTCCGGTCGGAACGCGTCAAGCCCTTCAGCTGCCAATTCGAGTGTAGCTTTTGTGATGTCCCCGGCATGTTCTACTGTGCGGGCTGGGAGATCGGCGCGCAGCGACAATTCGGCACTCGAACGGGTTTTCTCACCATTGCCCTCGGCGGTCAACGTAAAGCGAACATCACCCGCTTGATTGCCACTCTTGAGGGCGAAGTAGATGGTCTGTTCTTTCCCGTGTGCGACTGTCACTGTTTGAGTGGTATCCCCCTCTACCTTGACTAAACCTTCGGTAGCCAGCGTGACGACGAAGCTGCCGTCTTTGCCAGTGTCATTACGGACTGTGACAGGCAGTTGGGCGCTTTCCTGGAACGATAGAAAGCGGGGGTACGTCGGTAACAGAACGACCGGATCGCGTACCTTGGTCGTATACGAGGCAGAGCCAAACTGCTTACCATTGTGCGCAACAGCCATCACCCGCAAGGCTCCCTGAAACTCTGGTACAGCGAAGGTCACCGTTACTTTTCCTTCGCTGTCAGCCGTGACTACGTCAGACCAGAATGTCACCGGATGTGTACGGCGGATACTTTCAGTTCGCACCTGTGATTCCATCGCGTCGCCTTCAGCATCACCACCGACGGATGCTTTCCCCTGTACATTCACCTCCGGCAAGAGAAGAGAAAAAATATCGAACGCCCGCACCGCAAGCGCGAGCTTGCGATAGAAATAAGTAAAGGGATCGGCTGTCTGTTGGGCAATCAACTGTAAGATCCCTTCGTCAACCATAGCGACAGTAACCTCTGCTCCTGGAGAGGCTGTCACATTCACTGATAGTGGAGAATTGGGGCGAACTTCCGTTGGTGCCGCGATGTTGAGTGTGAGCCGGTTACTGGTCTGATCCACATTCAAGGGGATAGCGCCAAACGCGCGTCCAGCTGTTCCAGGTTCCAGGTCTTTTGCCGAGCGAATCAAGGTTGCGGTGACATAAGCATTGGGGCGATACTCGGCCAGGATCGGAACTTTCACGGTGGCGGTATTGCCGGAGAGGTCATGGATTTGAGTGTGAGTAATACCCTCGCGCTCGACCGTCACTAGCAGTTTTCCAGCAAATGGTGCTTTGACCTGAACCGTCGCTTCCTCGCCGGGCTGGTACTCAGTCTTGTCGAGCCCCAACTCCAAGCGCCCTGGAGTCTTGATCGCCCAGGGAGAATATCCCGATCCGCTAGCGAAAAACTCGACTTGGGTAGACGCCCCCGTGTCGATGTCAGTAAGGGCAACGCGATAATCGCCAAATTCAGGCGGAGTAAAAGTGAACTGGCCGCGAGCGTTTCCGGCGGCCAGCGTTTGGCTATCGAGCAACACTGGCTCGCGTGTTGACTCGTAACGATAATTCCCAGCATCAGTTCTGCGTAACACCGTATGCCAACGATCGCGAAACAACTCTGCTCGTAGCGCTTTCGCTGTTGCTCCAGTGCCACTAGGAGTGACGGCGACATATTCAAGTGTGACCGGCTGGCGTGGTTCAGGATACCCATCACCAACGCGGTGCAGACCAAGATAGTAAGGGTAGGGGTGGACGGGAATGCGTTGCAGTGCAGCAACTCCTCGTCCGCCTTGCTCCTGCACACGAGCGGTGACTACGGCTGTGAGAGAAGAAGGAACGCGGAGTCCGGTAGGGACAGTTGTTGTGAAGGTGTGATTGCCGCTTTCGTCAAGCGTACTTTCGTTGGAGAACAGCTCTTGATTGGTAAACTTGCGCTCAGGATCGTGAAAGGTAAACTCCTCGTACCCTTTGGGAGCGAAGGTTGCGGTAGTGAGTCGCACACGACTTTCGACCTTGAGCCCAGCAGCAGGAGGACCAAAGAGATAGGCGCTTGCCACATCATACGCGAACTCTTCTCCAGGGCTGAATTCCGGTTTCTTGGCGTTGATGTCTACCTTGATCCGATCCGGGACAAACTCTTCGATTTGAAAACGATATTGTCCGATGATTTCCTCACCGACCACTAACTCCAAGTTATGATGGCCGGTCCGCGCATACGAAGGGATGGGAAGCGTAAACGAAGCTAACCCATGATCGTTGGGTGTGAGTTTGATAGTATCGCGGACATTTCCTTGCGGATCGTTATGACGCAAGATCAACGGCATAGCCGGCGGGGCTTGTAAGTTGCGATCACGGACAACGGCGACACCTTTGACCGTCTCGCCGGGACGATAGATATCGCGTTCGCCGTATAGGTAGGCAGAATACCCTTCTTTGGAGACATCGGCACCGGCAACATCAAAGCCAGAGGTGTCGATCTTTGCTTGATCAAAGAGCAAGAAGCTAAAGTCATTGCCTCGTTCAACCGTGACCATGTACGGTTCTTGTTTCTCGAACGTCTTTGCTAGCCCATGTACACGCCATACGCCCTCGGCATCGGTCTTTCCCTCGGCGATAGTCTGGTTTTGGTTGCTGATGAGACGAACTGTTGCCCCTTCGATTGCCGAGAGGTTGGCAAACGATGAAACCCAGATCAAAAACTCGTCTTTGCCACGTTTGGCAACAATACCCAAGTCTGTCAGCAGCAACCACCGCGAAGTTCCGCGTGAAGAATCGGGGCGAACGACGCCGATACGATATAAGCCAGGGGTTTCTTCTTTGACGTAACTATCAAGAGCCAATGGCGTAATCACGCTTTTGTTGCGTTCATTATCTAGCGATAGTGTTTGTGTCACCAGCCGATCACCGAACGCCTGCGACACTGTCGAATCATAGTAGTCTTCGTCCTCGTACCCACCGCTGCTTTTATCGAAGAAGAAAAACAGGTTGTTACGATAGACGCGATCGATGGTGAGTTGGACCTCGCCGACATTGACTGTCTTCAAGGCGACGGTCCGAGTGCCACTGGCGGACAAGAACATTCCAGGACTTTGGAATGTGATAGTTGGATCAAGGTCTGGGACCGTAAACGAGGTTTTGTATTCCTGCTGCAACATGGCATCATCAGTGGCGGGGAGTCCTTGGGTGGCGATGAGTGCGTATTCTTGCCCAGGAGTAATACCGCCGGTGAGAATTAATTCAGTGCCTTCAGCAGACAATCGATACTTTGCCGCAGGATGCAGACTGATGTATTTCTCCGCGATCGTTGGATTGACCGGAGAAGAAAAACGGATGCGGATAGTGGAGTCTAGTTCCCCAGCCTGAGCCGAGACTCCTTGCACGTCGAGTTTCTCTGATGACCCGAGCGTAATCTTTTGCTCCCAGTCTTTCGCGAGGGAAACGGTACCGCCCTCGGAAGTGAGGTTGGATAGGATAACGAGTTTCAGTTCTCGTGAAGTTTTTTGTTTCTCGACGGGCTTACTACGGAACCCGATCACCTGACTGCGATAGGTAGTTTCGAGTTCAAGGGGAATGGGATCTTGCTCGCCACGCAGTGGGTCAATCAGTCGCAGCTTGGTAGCGAGGACTTCCGGATTGACCTGAGTATTAAACCGTGCGCTCCCACGGATGATGACTTGATGTTTGCTTTCAAGAACTGGCTCTTCAGAAATGTCGATACGCTCGACTTTGAACGGGTCGGTTTGCAGGGTGAATTCACTTTTGCCTTTGAGCGTTTGTCCAGTTTTGAGTAACCGTTCGAGAATCAATGCGACATGGTACTCGGTTGACATGGCAAGGCGGTCGGTTGCCTCGAACCGCAATACATTCGCGCCCTGCCATTTCCACGTCCCGCCAGTAGTGGGTTTGAGGATAGCGGGGTCTTTGCCGAGGATTTCGCCAATGTGCCTCTCCCCAAGCGGACGATCAAACACAATGTTCAGCCCTCGCTGATTCTCACGGTCGAAAGTAATATCGAGGACTGACGCGCTTTCCTTCGTTGGTTTTCCTTTGCCTGTCTGTTCTCCGTTTGGAAGGTGAGCCTTGAAAAGAATGTTGGATAAGATGATGACCGCTAACGCCAGGGCAGCAATGGTGAGATTCTTCCAGTCAGTAAACCAGGAACCCATACAAAACGCTCCTCTACACAAGAAGGGAATGTTGCTATTTTTTACACAAAAAGTGCGATCTGAACGTAGATGACCTCCTTATCGTACATAAAAAATTCGCTGAGGGGAAAGAGGCAAGATGCGGTAAGGGAATGACCTGACATCCAGTCCAGCTCTTCAACCGCAGGCACCGACATTCTCAGTGGGATACCTGCTCATGTCGGTCTCATTTGTCGCTACGTGTGAGCGCGACTCCTAGCGTAGTAAGGAGCAATCCGACCAGACCTAAGGGACTAAACCGTTCGCCGAACAGCGGCCAGGCAATGAGTGCTGTGACCAGGGGGACGAGATAAAACAAACTCGCCACGCGAGCGACCGCTCCAAGACGAATCATACAGTAGAGCAGCGCCACAGCACCAACAGAAATTGCGATGGCCATCCAGGCAAGGGCGATGATGAACGTATGGGACCAGACTATCTGTTGGGACTCGAATATCAACGAGAATGCTCCCGCAATGATCCCCGCTGCTGTGAATTGCAACGTATTCCCTGTACGGACATCCATCGCGCTACAAAAGCGCTTTTGGTACACCGTCCCCAGCGTAATTCCCGCCAGCGCCAGTCCGGCGTAGCTCACCCCAAGCAAAGAGCCAACCCCAAAACTCAACTTGCGCCACACGACAAGGGTAACGTCGACGAGACCGATCACAAAACCGAGCCACTGGCGACGGGTCACCGATTCACCGAGTAACGGCCCTACGATCGCGGCGGTAAGCGGTCGTATACATGCACGAGGGTGTGCAAGGTCTGCCGTTGTCCCTGGCTGTCGATAACCGTCACGGTGGGCAAGTAGACACCAGGCTGCGTATATGTGAGGTGTATGCGATGCGCTTTGGTATCTTTGTCGTAATGGCAGGTCGTAACGCAGGAGGGCCGGAAACATATGAGCATGGTCTGGTTCGATCTCTTGCTGCTCTGGACCGGAACAATGAGTATCACATTTTTTCTTTAAACCAAGAAGCGGCGGCCTCGTTTTGTCTTACCCAATCGAATATTCAACACCACGTGTTATGGCCAAACATTCGTTGGTGCAGTATCCCTGTTAGCCTTCCGGTTGCCTTGTTGCGCAACAAAATCGAGCTTTTTCACGCAACCTACGTACCTCCGCCATTTTCCCCCGTCTCCTACGTTTTCACCCTCCACGATATGATTATGTTCACCCATCCGGAGCTGTACCCACCCGCGATTCTCTGGCGGTTAAAAAAGCTTATCCTCAGAGCACTCCAGCATGCACGGCTGGTTTTGTGCGTCTCGCAATATACGTAGGATTCCCTCGTTGAAACATTCCATGTGCCGCCAGAACGGTTGATGACAGTCTATCACGGGGTGCGAGAATTTTTTCGTCCTGTGGCGCTCGATGAGGCACGTCGTGTTCTTAGTCAGAAACACCGCATTAATTCCCCCTATCTGCTGTTTGTCGGCAGTTTCGTACCGCGCAAGAATATTATCCGCATCCTCAAGGCTTTCTATCAATTCCGTCAAGAAGTAAAATCCGATCTCAAATTAGTTTTGGTCGGACAAAAGGCGTGGGGCGCAGAAGAAGTCAACAGAACTATTGAGCAGTGGCAACTCAGGGATCACGTTATCGAACTCAATTATATCGCTGATCACGATTTACCGCTCTTATACAGCGGCGCCGATGTAGGGGGCGGCCAGCCAACCACCTGTGCCGATCACAGCAAGACCTCCAATGCCCCAGAACGCAATTGTCTTCCATTCAAGATGCCTGTGCGCCTTAAATGCTTCTTTCTGCGTGTCCCGAATACGGTCAACATCTGTGGGACTGAGGTCCACAAGGGACGCTATCTCCTTTAACGCAACCTCAAAATCTTTGTCCGAGAACTTCAGTTCATATGGTGCGAAAGGATTCGTAAAGGCAAGATCAATAAGGAATGTGAGAGCCTCGTCTTTGGGCCACTCTCCCCTAAGTAACTTATCGAGGCCGCTCTGGAGTGAGACTGAGGCAGTCAACTCTGGAAACGTAGAGCGTAAGAGCTCTCGCTTTTTTTCAAGGACGTTTTCCTTTTTCTTTTTCCGTTCTTCCTGCTGCTCACTCTGAGTTAACTTCTCAGCAAGGAGCAGTGTTCCAACGCTGATGAGAAAGGTGTAATTGTGGTTCACATCCCCTCCTGAGAATAAAAGCCTATTCAGAGACACTCTTCACCCCATGTAGAAACTCTAATGCTTGTACGCTCTTCAAGTCAAGAAAAAGAGGGAAAACAACTTTAGACAAAGGATAAGTATGGGCACGAACCCTAAGCATAATTGCTAACAGACGGTATACTAAAAATAGAGACAAAACTCGGGGCCATTGGTCTGTCTGCATGCGGCAACGGATCGGTGGCCTTTTTTTGTGTGCTATGCACGGAAAGGAGACCTCTGATGTCATTCTTTGCGGTCGAGGACAAAGCTTTTCTTCAGCATGCCATCATTCAGACTCTCAAGATAGGACTGACCTCTGCGGCCTTGTTCCTAATCGAACAGTGTGTGACGTATTACTGCAATGCTTCCAGAGAGAAAGACTATTGACTGTATTTACGTAATTATGTATAAATATCTTATGGCACCACGAACAAAAAGCTGGAATGGCAATGAAAAGACCGAAGGCCACAAGGTCACGATGGTATGGCCGAAGTCGCTCTGGAGAGAGATTCAACATCTGGCACTGGAAGAGAGTACTTCTGCTACAGCTTTGATGATTGAGGCTGCGCAGATGTTACTGACAGCTAGGAGAAAGGAGGGAAGCCGGAAGAGCGAGAAGAAGCAGTAAAAGCCCGAAGCGGCTACCCGGAGTGCGGGAACACTCCGAGCAGCCTAGCGACTCTCAGCACAGCGCGTACTGACAGCTGCTAATGAATTCCTAACGCGCCGGGAGAATCTCGGCAATGACACCTGTATCACTTCAAGCCCTCATCCTCTCCGCAGTGAGAGATGTTTCGACTGATCGTTTGCAACGTGCCATCTGTGGCCTGGCAGATGGGACACTTACCGTTACACTCACCCGTCACGCAGATACGGAAATTCGCGCCTTGGTGAAGAATGGCGACGGAAAAGAGTATGGTGTCACCCTCATCGAAGCGCTCACCACCTGCTCCTGCAAGGATGCACTCTATCGCGGCGGAATCTGCAAGCACGGTGTAGCGGTAGCACTCTACGTTCTCCGAACTACCCAGCCACAGAAAGCAGCGCTTGCTCCGCAGTTCCCAATGTTCCACCTCATGTGGCGTGATGGGATCGTACTGTGTGGAGCACATCACCCTGAACGCGTGCAAGTCTGGCCCTGGACGGGCACTCTGCTGACCTGGCCGGAAGTCTGCCCGTCGTGCGTAACCGTGTACAAGCAACCAAAAGTGTCGGCGATCGCGGCGTAAGGGAGGAGAAAGTGATGGCAACCAAGCAAACATGTTACAGCATTCCTGTCTATCGTGTGGCGCTGGTCCGCGAGCGCGGACTATCCCAACTCAAACGACCACAGTTTACCAGTCCGCAGCAGATCGCTGCCATGCTCTCCGCCTATCTGAAAGGTGCGGATCGGGAACACTTCGTTGTGCTGTTGCTGAACACGAAGAACCGCCTCATCGGGATCAACACGGTGAGTATTGGCAGCCTCTCCAGCTCTCTGGCGCATCCGCGCGAGGTGTTAAAGCCGGCAATCTTGGCCAATGCCGACGGGATTGTCGTGGCCCATAATCATCCCAGTGGCGACGTCTCCCCTTCCGCGGACGATCTGAGGAACACAGCCAAGTTGAAGGCCGGCGCCAAGTTGCTGGGAATCGAGCTCCTGGATCACATCATCATTGGTGAGGGAGGACGGTATTATTCATTCAAGGAGGAGGGAGCTTGGCCGGAGACGTAACACTGGAGGGATGATCAAGCACAACGTGACTGAAGAGGGATTCCTCTTCAGTCCTTCCCGCAAGTTTGATGCAGGAGAAGGCAAGCCGGCTACCACAACGCGAGCTGCCGCAAACGCGGGGCTGGTGGGGCTGGGTGGGGACGGTGGCGGATACAGTGAGGCTTTTCCTGAAACGCGTCAAAGCGACACCCCGGCTCAGAACACTTACGCACACGCACGATCCGCCACCAACCGCTAACATAAGCCCAGGCGAAACCAGACGGCAACACAGCAGAAACCATAGAGCACCTCCCTTAAAAAGAGCCGCTTTCTTTTGAGCCCCCTTCACAGCTTTTGAGGGGGGCGAAAAAGAAAATCTGATGCGCAACGCGCCACCGCTGATGGGGGCGCAGGACGACTGCATGCGGGCTGTGACAGGCCCGCACACGATGTGACGGCGGCTTTCAGCAGAGGATCTCGCGCGGGCCTGGCGCAGCCTGCCGGGCGGACAAGCGAAGAGGGGTTGTGGGGCCAGACCTGTGGTGCAAAGACTCTACGTGAAGGAAAGTCGAGGGAGCGGATCAGGGGAACCGAGAAGTAAGGATGGCTTTGTTTTCTGGGGACACATCTGGTGAGAGTGGCAGAGACGGTGAAAGGGTGGGTAGTGGGCGCAGTACAGCTGAGGATGCGCGCGAGCGTGTATCAAATGAGATAGGCGCGGAGTCCCCACCCTTAGCGAATCAACGGCCGGGGACGGAGCGACCCACCAACAATAAGCTGCGCGGATGCGCCTTCCTTAGTTTATGGTCCAGCTTTCTACTGGTGGAGGTGAGGGCGGGGGGGACTGCTGGCCATCCTTTTCTTCTCTTTTCGACTCAGAGCTAAGCCACTGTTTCCTTTTAGCCTGGCCTTTTCCTTTTGTGGAACGCTGAGCGCTACTTTGAAGGAAGCCCGCGCGGAGTAAGCCACAGGCGAGCGCAGCACAGGCAGAACCTCTTGGGGGGAAGAGTCAATGAGCAAGAAATGAGGCTTGATAACACTAACTGTGCACCACTGGACGTTCCCGCAGATACGCCACCAGTTCTTCTGGCAGCGGCTTGGTGGCCAACCAGGACAAGTCTGGAAGCTGGCGAAAGTGCTCCTCGTAATCCAAGATGGTTACGCCGACCGTTTCACCGCTTTTCGGATCTCTGCGGATGAGGAGCCCTTGCTCGTCTTCATCCCTATAGGCAGGACGCGGGGAGCCAATGGCAACGTACAGCACGTCAGCATCTCGGTCATAGGAGAGCTGAAATTGTCCCACATGCGTTACGGATGCGGCCATACAGTTCCGTTCTGGGGTTGGTCACGCGGTCTTGCGAAGAACATCAGCTGAAAGAGCGCGAGGCTCAGGCGAAGGAAACGGCGTCCCTTGCTCTTCGAGCACTTCGAGCCACCCTGCGATGGCTTCGCGTAATTCTGTCAGCGCTTCAGGGGCCGTCTCGCCGATGCCTGAGAGACCGGGGATTTCGTGGCATTCCGCGACGTACTCGTTCGACGCCTCATCCTGAAAGATGCGATACGTATAGGGCGGTAAGTCTTGCACACGATCCTCGTCAGAGAAGTTGCGTCCCTTGACGGACCAACTGATAGAGTTCGCTCCCGTGGTGATGCACGTAGTGTTCGATCTGTTGCATCTCTTCCTCATCGCATGGAACAAGGAAATGGACCTCGTCGATTAAGCCTTGCTCGAACTGGGCGAGATCAACCTTGTGCAGATATGACGGGTCAGCAACTGTGAGAATACCGATGAGCGTGTCTCGAATATCACGCTCTCTCCGTTGCTCATCCTTGAAGACCTTTGGCATAGACACCTGCCTCTTTAGAAGAAGCCTATCGTGCCCTGATAGATAGGCAGTAAGGGATTCAACACGTGAACGAAACCTAAGACGTGAACCGGAACATGTGTGAGCGTAAGATCATGTCTGTCATACATTTTCATATACGCGTACTGAGGCAGTTTGTTCGGCAGCGGAGCCACGATTCTCTCGACGTACTTATCATCGACATCAAAAACGACCATCGGCTTTTGCCCATGAAGAGACGGAACCATGTTGATAAAAAATCCCCATGCTGCTGTTCCCATCATTGCCGTCTGAATGAGCAACCCGCGAGCCATGATCTGCGGGATTATTGCGAGCGCCTGAGCGTGGTTTCCTTTCGCAATCACATGACACCCTCGTACCAAAGCCACCGTTAACCCCTACCTTCATTTGTATCGGAAACGCAAGCGAATTCTTCATGGCAGTCTTCCCTATTGTGGTCAAGCCGTTCTTTTCATTCTTGTATTTTCTTCCTGTTCCCGAGGCATCGCAAGCGGCCATTTTCTCTCCATCTGCTGACTTATTGCTGACTCAGAGAGAATCACTTCCTAGAAGTCGCACGGTACAAACACAAAAGCCCTTGATTGCTCAAGGGCTTAGCGTAAGCCACCCATCGGATTCGAACCGACGACCTGCTGATTACGAATCAGCTGCTCTACCAACTGAGCTAGGGTGGCGTATCAGAAAATTCAGCTACTTACAGATTGGGTGCGAAACATAAGACCTTCGCATGTGTACCAAATGAGGGGGACAGCTTAGCATCTTCCTCGGCGGATTGGCTAGTCCTATGCCTGTTGCTCTTTCTGGTTCTCCGTCATTCAGGTTGATTCTTGTGGTTAGGAATAGCCGAACTCATCATGTAGTGGGCTCAAGCCCCCGCATCTTGTATGCGCCGTATCGCCT
>JAYVFX010001089.1:0-6654 GCA_043772795.1 Deltaproteobacteria bacterium | reverse complement strand
GCGTATGGAGCATGAACTCTACATCCTGACCTGCTTCTTGCTCCACAGGCAATGAAACTGCGAGCTCTTGCGTCGCAGGCCTGTCAGGATGCTGTCGTGCAAATGTAGTTAACGTCTGTCCAGGCCCGACCTCCAGGAGTGTTTGTTGTTGCTCATGGAAAAGAGTCCGGAGACCGTCAGAAAAGCGCACCGGCCGGCGCAGCTGCTGGGTCCAATAATCCGGATCGGTTGCCTGCTCAGGTGTAATCCAATCGCCAGTGAGACACGACACCCACGGAGTTTGGGGTGCATTGAGCTTCACACGCCGAACAAGCTCGTTAAAGGGTTTGAGGATCGGATCAAGCATCGAGGAATGAAACGCATGCGAAGTAAGTACTCTGCGACAGGCTATCCGGTCTTTGCTGAGTGTTTCTTGGAGAGTCTCAATCTGTTCTACCGGGCCAGAGACAACAGTCAGCGACGGTCCGTTGATTGCTGCTATCGCCACGGATTTGTCCAGGCGTGGTTCGATTTCTGCGGCAGGGAGACGAACCGCAAGCATGGTCCCCGGTGGCTGTGCTTGCATGAGTCGGGCGCGACCAGCGATCAACACTAAGGCGTCATCGCGAGACAACACCCCGCTCAGGCAGGCGGCAACATATTCGCCTAAACTGTGGCCGATCATTGCCTTCGGCTTGATACCCCAGTGCTTCCACGCCTGCGCGAGTGCATACTCAATCACAAACAGTAGAGGTTGGGTGATGCGTGTCTGGGTAATCTGCTCTCTCATTGTCTCTAATTGTGCGGGGTCCGGATACAGTACCGTACGAATATCGAGGCCTAAGTGTGGAGCTAGGACTTGCGCACACTCTGACACTTGAGCATGAAAGAGCGACTTCTCTTGAAATAGATACTTTCCCATATTCACATACTGTGCGCCTTGTCCGGGGAAAAGAAAGGCGACAGATATTTCTTTTGGAGCGCTCGGTTTTGTAACGACATGTTTTGGGTTTAGCGTCTGTAGCCTCTCTACGGCCTCGGCAGTATTCTGAGCGACAACCATACGGCGAAAGTTGAAAGCTCGCCGTCCTGTCTGGAGAGTATGCGTGACATCTGCGAAATTGAGTTGCGGATGCTCCCGCAGATAGCTCGCTAGATTCCCAGTCGCATCGTCGAGCGCACTCGCTGTTTTGGCAGACAGCACGAGCAGTTGCTCTGCACGGCTTAGTGTATCTGGCTCACTGGGCGGTGCTTCTTCAAGGACGACGTGGGCGTTGGTACCACCGACGCCGAACGAGCTCACCCCGGCACGAAGGGGCGTGGTACCGTTCGACCACGCTTTGAGTGAGGTGTTGACGTAGAAAGGACTCTTAGCGAAATCGATTTTTGGATTAGGTCGCGTGAAGTGGAGACTCGGAGGCAATGCCCTATGCTTGAGTGCCAGTGTCGTTTTAATCAAGCCAGCGACTCCAGCCGCCACGTCTAGATGGCCGACGTTCGTCTTTACTGAACCGAGAGCACAGAAGCGATTCTTGGCGGTGCGAAGACGGAACGCTTGAGTAAGTGCCGCAATTTCGATTGGATCTCCCAATGCAGTGCCGGTACCGTGAGCTTCAATATACGAGATGGTCTCGGGCTCAATCCCTGCTAAGGCTTGCGCCATTGCGATGACATCAGCCTGTCCGTTGACGCTTGGTGCGGCTAAGCTCACTCGTTCCGAGCCGTCGTTGTTCACTGCGACACCTCTGATGACGGCATAAATCTGGTTCCCGTCTTCAATCGCATCGGCCAGCCGTTTGAGGACTACGATGCCAACACCATTACTGGAAACCGTTCCCTGCGCTTCAGCATCAAATGCTCGGCAATGGCCATCCGGAGAGGCTACGGTACCTTCATAATACAGGTAGCCCCGCTTCTGAGGGCAGGCAATTGAAACTCCCCCAGCTAAAGCCATGTCGCATTGATAGCTGACCAGACTGTTGAATGCTTGGCAGATTGCTACGAGGGAGGTTGAACACGCAGTTTGGATATTCAGACTGGGGCCTCGCAAATTGAGTTTGTAGGAGACCCGTGTCGTTAAGTAATCTTTCTCGTTTCCCATCATGGTCTGCATGGAGCTCGTTCCAGTGATGGTGCCTTTCTGAGCGGAGATAAGCGCTGGGAAATAGGTGTTGTTCGTCATTCCCGCGAACAGGCCAATGGAGCCAGGATAGGCCTGGGGATCATGTCCTGCACTTTCTAACGCCTCCCAGGCTGTTTCCAGGAATACTCGCTGTTGAGGGTCCATCAGTTCTGCTTCGCGCGGATTGACGCCGAAAAACGCGGCAGCAAAAGTTTCCGCACCCGCGAGAATTCCCCGTGCTTTTACATACTGCGGATCTCTCCAAAGGGCGGGAGTTTCCAGACGTGATGGTTCCAGTTCTTCTTCAGTGAAAAAAGAGATGGACTCTCCGCCGGCCTCTAGGTTTCGCCAGAACTCGTCGACATTCTTTGCGCCCGGAAATCGCCCGGCCATACCGACGATCGCAACGCCGCCTGACGGATCGTAGTTTTCTGCGTAGGACATCCCTAGACCCTCCTCGCCATCTTCTTCTGACGCGCTAAAGCTTCCTGCTGTCGCTTTGCTCTCTGTTGCACGTCGTTAGCACCGACTTGTGGAGCGGACTCGTTGCTCAGGTGTTGAGCGAGTAACCGTATGGTCGGGTATTGAAACAGCGTAACGATCGGCAACGTTCGGTTCAGTGATTCTTGCAGGCGTTTATGCACCTGCACGAGGAGGAGAGACTGTCCACCGAGTTCAAAGAAATTGTCTTGAACTCCTACCTCTTTGATGCCAAGTACAGAACTCCAAATCTGCGTCAACGTTTCTTCCGCCGAAGTGCTTGGGGCGACATACTGTTGCCCGAGTTCAGGGCGCGCTTGGTCTGGCATTGGTAATGCACGTCGATCGACTTTCCCATTGGGAGTGAGAGGAAGGGTGTTCAGTCGAACGAAAACCGACGGCACCATGTACTCAGGGAGATGCGCGCGTAGGAGTTCACGTAATTCGTCAATGGTGACACTCTCGTCTGCTGCGATGTACGCCACTAAGCGTTTGTCACCAGGAGTGTCCTCTCGCGCTATGACCACGGTTTCGCGGACCAGAGCATGTTTCCCCAATACCGCTTCAATCTCTCCCAGTTCAATACGAAAACCACGAATCTTCACTTGCAGGTCGATACGACCCAAGTATTCAACGTCACCATTTGAGAGGTAGCGAGCCAAATCCCCAGAGCGATACAAACGAGAGTCCGCATGATCATCAAAAGTGTTCGGCACAAAGCGCTCGTTGGTCAGCTCAGGTCGATTGAGATAGCCACGTGCGACGCCCGCACCGCCTACGTATATTTCGCCAACCACACCGACCGGAACCTGCTGTCCGTTCGGGTCTAAAAGATGGAGCTGCAAGTCCGGGATCGGGACACCAATGACACTGCCAGCGTGGGCGTCCAGATCCGCTTTGGTTATTGGGCGATAGGTCACGTGGACAGTTGTCTCTGTAATCCCATACATGTTGACGAGCTGCGGTCGCGTATCCCCATGGCGATCAAACCACGGTCGCAAACTTTGCAGTTCGAGTGCTTCACCGCCAAAGATGACGAGGCGGAGTGCGAGTTCTTCGGGGTCGGCGGCTGACTGCTCCTCAGCTTGGATTAGTTGTCGGAACGCCGAAGGAGTTTGGTTGAGCACAGTAACATGTTCTTTTTTGAGCAGCGCGTAAAAAGCCTCAGGCGATCGGCTCACGAGGTACGGCACCACTACCAGCCGTCCACCTCGGAGTAAGGGCCCCCACAATTCCCACACCGAAAAATCGAAGGCAAAGGAATGAAATAAGGTCCAAACATCCCTGGGGCCAAAGTGAAACCACGCGTCTGTGGCCGTAAATAAACGAACGACATTGTAATGGGTGATGAGCACGCCCTTCGGTTTGCCTGTCGAACCCGAGGTATAGATGACATAGGCAAGGTTATCAGGGCTACCGTCGTAAGTAGGGTTCTCCGCATTTCCATCGACTGCTACCATTTCTTTACTAGCGACTCCGTCGAGAAAGACAGGCGTAGCCTGGGTAGCGGGAAACAAAGCGCTAAACTTTTCTTGTGTCACCAAGACTGTGACGTTGGCGTCTTCTAACATGAACGTGAGTCGGTCTCTGGGATAGACCGGATCAATAGGCAAATATGCGCCTCCGGCTTTGAGAATCCCAAGGATTCCGATCACCATTTCTAATGAACGGTCAACACACAGGGCGACAATGACATCCGGTCCTACCCCATGCGCACGAAGTCGATGGGCAAGGATATTTGCACGCTTGTTCAGCTCGTCGTAGCTCAAGGTTTGGTCTTCATAGCTGACCGCAATTGCTTCAGGTGTCTGCTGTACTTGGGCCTCGAATAACTGTTGCAGGCAGACACTTTTAGCATAGGTTACAGCGGCGGGGACGTGGGTCTGAAAATGTCGGTGCTCTGCGTCCGATAGCAAGGGTAACGTGGCTACCGCCGCGCTCGGATTCTCCACAATGCCCTGGAGCAAAGTCTCAAAATTCCCGACCATCCGGGCAATCGTGGACCGATCAAAGAGGTCGGTATTGTATTCAACCGTTCCTTGTAATCCGTGTTCCGTCTCGCGCATAGCAAGCGTCACATCGAACTGCGCGTGACCAGTCTCAACTTCCAGAGGCTTCGACGTGAGCGCCGAAAGCTCTAAAGGAAGTGCCGGAGTATTCTGGAGAACAAAGGCGATCTGGAACAGCGGGTGACGACTCAGGTCACGGTCTGGTCGTAATGCATCAACCAGTCTCTCAAACGGTAGATCTTGATGTGCGTATGCACCTAGTGCTACCTCGCGAATACGACGAAGAAGATCACGAAAAGTGATCTCTCTTCCTAATGTCGTACGAAAGACCAGGGTATTAACAAAAAAGCCGATCAATCCTTCTGTTTCAGGTCTCTGTCGATTAGCAATGGGAGAGCCGATAACGATATCAGGTTGTCCGGTGTAACGAAAAAGCAAGACTTTGAACGCTGCGAGGAGAACCATGAATAAAGTAACCCCTTCATGGCGGCTGAGTGCTCTAAGAGCCTCAGTGAGAGGCAACGGAAGATCAAAAGAAAAGTGCGCGCCTCGATACGTTTGGACCACTAGCCGAGGGCGATCGGTTGGAAACTCGACAATGGGAAGCCGACCTCCCAATTGTTGCGTCCAATAATTGAGTTGCTTCTCATAGATGTCCCCGCGCAACCAGCGTCTTTGCCAACAAGCGAAGTCCGCATATTGAATCGTTGGTGCTGGCAGCGGGGACGGATGTCCATTAACAAATGCGGCATACAGAGCATTCAGCTCACGTACCAAGACACCAAACGACCATCCGTCTGAAATGATGTGGTGCATCGTCAGAGACAGAATATGGTCGTCATCTTTCAGTCGTAAAAGACTAGCGCTAACGAGTGGGCCACGTGCAAGGTCAAACGGGCACTGAGCTTCTTCATTGTACTTTCGCAACGCCTCGGCCTCTCGCTCCTCCGTGGGTAATCCCGACAGATCTTGAATCGACAAGCGAAAGATTTCCGCCGGTAGAATCCTCTGTCCCGGTTGTCCATCCACTGTCGGGAAAACCGTACGTAAGGATTCGTGTCGTTGCACGAGTTCGCCAAAGCTACGCTCTAATGCGTGAACGTGGAGCTGCCCGGTCAGACGGAACGCCCAGGGGTTGTTGTACGCAACGTTACCTGGCTCGAATTGGTCGATAACCCACAATCGTTCCTGTCCAAAGGAAAGAGGGAGATCCCCATCGCGTGGGACGGAAAGCATCGGCGGGGTCTGGGATAACGGCTGCGCCTCGCTTTTTAATCGCAGCGCGAGGAGCGCACGCCGCTCCGGAGACAAGCTGTTTAGGATTTCACCAAGATCGCGCATCCTCTATTCCTCTCCAAACCTTCTTTTCCTCAACGTCTGCTTGTCCGAGTAGTCGCACAAAAAGTTATTCTTACTGAGATCGGCTGTTTCAAGCCTGCACACTGTGGCGGGCAAGGAGCGCCGTAACTTCCGTATCTGACAACTGTTCGAGATCTTTCAGCGCCTCGACAATTTGTTCCATTTTGGCTTGTTTGATCTGCTCTCTCTCGAGAGTCGCAGTAAGCTGCGCGACCGTCGGCGATTCAAACAGACTAGAGAGTGATGGTTCCACTGCAAACATCCGACTGACTCGGGACAGCAGCAGTGTCCCTACAAGAGAATCCCCGCCGAGGTCGAGGAAGTTATCGTGAATGCCAATCGGCGAAATCCCCAATACTTGCGTCCAGAGCCGCGCCACTGCCTCTTCACCCGGAGTACGAGGAGCTACAAACGCATCCGCCAGGGCGGGGCGCTCACGACGTCTCACAGATTCGAGCGCCTGGAGAATGTGTTCCGGGCTCAGCAGACCGTTGGCGATTTTCCGCATGAGCTCGGGTCCACCAAGTATGTGGGATGTCGGAGGTTGCTTTTCCCATGCTACTTCCGCCTCCGTGGACGAATCATCACTTGAAGTTAATTCTTGTTTCAGGAGGTTACTGTACTGCAATGCGACGGCAAACGCGGTGGGAAAGGAAAAAACCCAACCCTCTGTTGTCTGTTGCTTATATGGTGCACCAACCTGCT
>JAYVFX010001088.1:0-2732 GCA_043772795.1 Deltaproteobacteria bacterium | reverse complement strand
CGAACGGATCGTTCCACACCATCGCTTTGTACAGGAGCTGGAGGGCATGAGTGCCACCTGGTGCGCCATTATTACGGATTCCCCACGACTCTAATTGATAGTGCAGGATGTCCCGATTCGTCGCGTTATCGTCAACGATCAGCACGCGCATAACTTGGAGATCTTGTCCAAGGACAAGGCGCGAAGCTGCGGCGTGAGGCTGTAGGTCAAAGGGGAGGGTGAACCAAAAGGTCGAGCCTTGACCGTAGAGACTGTCGACGCCAATCGCGCCTCCCATTGCGGCAGCTAACTGTCGGCTAATTGCCAACCCGAGGCCCGTCCCACCAAATTTTCGAGTTGTTGAACCGTCGGCTTGTGCGAAGGGTTGAAAAAGCCGTGCTTGCTCTTCAGGTTTGAGACCAATACCAGTGTCACGGACGGAAAACCGTAACTGGCAGGAGTTTGAAGTTTTAGGTTCAAGGTTCACGGTTTGAGAACTTGAGGCTTGAGGAGTTGGGAACCCAGCCCCTGACCCCTGACCCCCGTCCCCTGAGTGAGTTGAAACCTCAATGGCGACTTCCCCACGTTCGGTGAACTTGATGGCGTTGCCGATCAGGTTCGTCAGAATTTGCCGCGTACGATGTGGGTCGCCACGGACTGCAGTAGGAACGTCAGCGTGGATTCGACATGCCAATTCGAGGCCCTTTTTATGGGCCCGTTCCGCGAGTAAGTCCGCCACCTCTTCTACCGTCTGCCGGAGGTCAAAGTCGATCTGCTCGAACTCCAATTTCCCGGATTCGATCTTGGAAAAGTCAAGAATGTCATTGATGATACTTAGCAGCGTTTCAGCAGAGCTGTGGATGGTTTCGGCAAAGCGTTGCTGCTTGCCGCTCATTTCGGTTCCCAGCAAGAGTTCGCTCATGCCTAACACGCCGTTCATCGGTGTGCGAATTTCGTGACTCATGTTAGCCAGGAATTGCGATTTGGCTTGATTTGCAGCTTCGGCGACTTCTTTCGCTTTGGTGAGTTCCGCCTCAGCGTGTTTGCGTGCTGTCACGTCACGTGCTGAGCCGAGAATCTCTGTGACCTTGCTTGTCTGTGGGTCGCGAACCCCGCGTGTCGTACTTTCCAGCCAGATATATGCACCGTCCTTGCGACGCACGCGGAAACTGACCGTGCCGATGGCTGCTGTGCGAACGACACGTGTGACCTCCGCCGCCATATGAGCGCGATCGTCTGGATGAACCCAGTCGAGAAAAGACCGTCCGATCATCTCTTCTGGCTCATAACCGAGCAGTTGCTTGCTCGATGGTGAGACGTAGAGAGAGACAGAGTCACTAGGATTGTGGCGAGAAATAAAATCTGTGGCATTGACAGCTAAGAGCCGATAACGTTCTTCACTCTCGCGTACCGTTTCTTCTGCTCGTTTGCGCTCGGTGCGGTCAGTGTGTGTTCCGGCCATCCGCACGACGGTACCAGTCTCATCAAAAAGAGCTTTGGCACGGGAGAAGATCCATTTGTAACTGCCGTCTTTACAGCGCATGCGATACTCGTGCATGTAAGACGGAGTCTTTCCCGCGAGATGATCGTTGAGGGCTTGCTGTGTCAGGTCCTTATCTTCAGGATGAACGCGACTCACCCATGCCTCATACTGATTGGGAAGCTCGTGATCTTCATACCCGATCATTTCTTTCCAGCGCGGAGAAAAATACACCGCACTGGTGCTGACATTCCAATCCCATATCCCATCATTGGTGCCACGAGCTGCGAGTTGCCAACGTTCTTCACTTTTACGTAGCGCCTCTTCGGCGTGTTTGCGTTCAGTCAAATCGGTCAACGCGCCGGTCATGCGGACAACGTTTCCTACATCATCGCGCAGGGCTTTCCCGCGACCATAGATCCATTTGTAACTACCATCTTTACAACGCAGCCGGTGTTCGCTGGTATAAGATGAGGTCTCTCCGGCAAAATAGCGCTGAATGTCGTGGAGCGCAGCCTCTTTATCGTCAGGGTGGAGGCGATTCTCCCACTCGGAAAAATCGTTGGGGATTTCATCCTGTTCGTACCCCATCATCTCTCGCCACCGCGGCGAGAAGTACACCTCAGCTGTGGCGACATTCCAATCCCAAATCGCATCGTTACTGCCACTCATCGCGAGTTGCCAGCGTTCCTCACTCACCCGGAGTGTATCCTCAACCTGCTTCTGGGTAGTGATGTCCCGTACTGCACTGTAGATCCGCACTACGCGACCAGTGTCGTCCAGAATAGATTGTGCAGTAGCTCGAAGCCAGCGGATCTCGCCATCTTTGCGGATAATGCGAAATTCATAGGTGGTCGCTACGCCCGGGAGAAGGGTGCTCACCACTGTCTTGATACGATCAAGATCGTCTGGATGAAGATATGTATGCCAGCCCTGCTGCACCACCTCGGAAACTTCATAACCGGTGATACGAAAGAAACTGTCGGTGAGCCATTCGATTGTCGATGTGCCATCAGCATTGATGCGAAGCGATAAGGCGTAATCCGATATGGACTGGCCGATGATGCGGTACCGCTCTTCGCTGGCGCGCAGTGCGTCCTCGGCTTTTTTACGCTCGGTGAGATCACTACTAGTGCCAACGAGACGAATGAGGTTCCCTTCCTCATCCCACTGCGCTTGGCCGCGGCCTAACGTCCATTTGTAACTGTCATCTTTACACCGCAACCGATGTTCGCAGATATAGAATTCGGCCTTTTTGCTAAAGTGGGCTTCG
>JAYVFX010001087.1:0-3137 GCA_043772795.1 Deltaproteobacteria bacterium | reverse complement strand
GGCGGCAGAAAATGTCCTCTTGTGGAAATGTTCAACAATCCAGTAGAATCCGGGGACTATTCTTCAGCGAGGATACCAACGATGCAAACAATCAAATTTGTCTCCTGGGAAGAAGATGGGGCGTGGCTTGGTTATCTGCAAGAGTACCCTGACTATTGGACCCAAGGCGAGACGCTTGACGATCTCAAGGAGCATCTCCGAGACTTGTATCAAGACCTGACCAGTGGCGCTGTGCCAAGCATCCGCAAGGTAGACGAACTGGTTGTGTCATGAAACGGGTGGACTTGATCCGAACGATTGAGGGGGGTGGCTGTGTCTTCGTGCGGCATGGGGGCAAGCACGACTGGTATCGCAATCCTCTCACCGGCATCGCTCAACCGATTCCCCGGCATCGAGAAATCAAAGAAGGGTTGGCAAAACACATCATTAAGGAGTTGAGTAACCCCGAGGGAAACCCCAAGTCATAAGCCGCAGGCAAGCGGCTGCCTAACCCGCCGCGCCACCGCATCGCCGCCTTGTTGCGGTTCTGCTAAACCTGAAAGGGCGCATTGTGGCGGCTCGCGGGGAGCTGGGCGTTAGACAACATTTTGACGATTTGACTTGATTTGAGGGGAAAGGAAAAGCGAGCTATGAGTGACACCACTGTCTTCACCTCCGAGCAACTCTGGATGCCCGGGTTTATCGCCAATCCGTATCCCACCTATCACCACTTGCGGGACCAATCTCCACTGAACCACATGCATTACCCTGCCGGAGCCGTCTCCGGCGTGAATGAGCCCATTCGAGCGTGGGCATTGCTGAAGCACGACGACGTGTATAACGTGCTACGCGACCATGAGACCTTTGCCTCTGGACGAAACCCCTACCCTCAAGCGCATTGAAGCGCTGACGCCGTGGATCACCAGCGTCGCCAACGAATTGCTGGACGAGATTGGTACGGCGGAAACTGATATCGTGCAGTCGTACACCATCCCCCTGCCGGTGAAAGTAATTGCCCGCTTACTGGGGATTCCCGGGGAGGAGTATCTCCTCTTCAAACGCTGGAGCGATGCCTTGATGGCCGCGACTTCCATGCCACCGGAAGACCGCGCGCGGAGCATACAAGAGATGATGACCTACTTTGGTCGTATGGCCAGCGACCGACGCACCCACGGAGCCGAAGATCTCATCACAGCGCTGGTGGAGGCTGAAGTGGAAGGGGAATCGCTCATGGAGCAGGACATCTTAGGCTTCTGCGTTCTGTTGCTTATTGCTGGCAATGAGACCACGACAACCTTCTGGGAAATCTCTTAAACGTCCTCGTAGACCGACCCGTATTGTGGCAGCAATTACGCGAAGATCGCAGTGTAGTCGAGACGGTCATTGAAGAAACACTCCGGTACGAAAGCCCCGTGCAGCGACTGCTGCGCCATACGACCCGTGAGGTGGAAGTGTCCGGTGTAAGGATTCCGGAGGGAGCAATTGTGAATGTCTTTTATGGGCCGGCGAACCGTGATCCGGCGGCCTTTCCGCATCCTGATGAGTTCCGATTAGATCGGGACCTGCGCAATCATGTCGCCTTTGGGGCGGGGATTCATTACTGTCTGGGGGCACCGCTAGCGCAGGCCGAAGCAAGCATTACCTTGAACACGTTCCTGGATCGCTTCCCGCAGCTCATCCGAGGAAGTACTCCTGCAGTACGACAAACGACAGGGTTTGTCGTGTATGGCTTCCAACGGTTGCCACTGGTGTTGGCTGCCACATGACACTAAAAGGAAAACGCATTGAGGCTAGGTTGTCTAACCAAGCCGTGCGCAGGACCGCCGCCCGCTTGCGGCTCTGCTTGACTTGGACGGCTGCGGTGTGGGCGGCGGCCCGAGACGGCAGGCGTTAGGTGTCTCTTAAGATGAAATGATCAAGACTCAGCAGAGAGACGCAGAAGTAGATCAGAAGAAAAAGGGGGATTTCGTGGCGAACAGCACCTACGACATTATTACCGTCGGCGGCGGCTTGGGCGGTGCGGCTTTAGCCAAAGCAATGACCGACCACGGCGCACGGGTACTGGTGCTGGAGCGGGAAACCCACTTCAAGGACCGCGTGCGAGGCGAGGGCCTACACGCTTGGGGTGTACCGGAAGCAAAAGCCCTCGGGATTTATGAGCTGCTACGCAATACCTGTGGCCTAGAAGTGCGCTGGTGGGATATTTATCTGGGTTCTCAACTGATGGCCCATCGCGATTTTCTTGCCACTACGCCGCATCATTCCCCGTTGTTCGGCTTTTATCATCCAGACATGCAAGAAATCTTGCTCACCGCCGCCGCGGCGGCGGGTGCCGAAGTGTGGCGTGGCGCACAGGTGCGCGGGGTGTGTCCCGGCGCCATTCCGACGGTGTGGGTTGAAGATAACGGGCAGTGAAAAGAAGTACATGCCCGATTAGTCGTCGCTGCTGACGGACGTTCCTCCCCTACGCGCCAATGGGCAGGGTTTGAGGTGCAGCACGATCCCGAACGGCGGCTGTTCGTGGGCGTGCTGCTGGAGAACGTCCCGCTAGCACCAGACACTTGGTATGCAGTCATGAACCCGACCACGGACAGGAGGTATTTCTCGGGAATGTCGGGCACGGCTGGGTACGCGCTTATCTCGGCTACCCCAAAGATGCCCATCGCCGCTTCCAGACCACGGCAGATGTTCCCCGCCTCATCGAAGAATCTCTGCGAACGGGCGCGGCGGCAGACCTGTACGCCCACGCGCGGGCGGTGGGTCCCTTGGCGAGCTTTGGGTCTGATGACTCTTGGGTGGAACATCCGTACAAAGCGGGGGCCGACGCTGTGTGTCGCCTCCGGGCGTTGTTTTTGAGTGATCCCGGGCCGTGGGACGCCTTTTGGCATCACAACTGACCCCAAAGTTACCTACAAAGGAGACGCTTACCCCTGCCGCTGTCGTCTCCTCCGACAGCGCCTGCCGTGCTCGCCCATCCCTCGCCTCCGCCTTTTGAAGTCGCTGAGATCGTCCGGGCGTATGGCGCGGCGTTGCGGGCCACGCCTCAGGTCTCGCACGAGCAAGCGCGGGTCTTGCGGGCGATCGCCCAGTGCCGCACAGCAGCGTTGGGTAGGCATGTCGAACAATGTATGAGTTGCGGAGCGGAACGGGTCTATTAC
>JAYVFX010001086.1:0-2222 GCA_043772795.1 Deltaproteobacteria bacterium | reverse complement strand
CGATCTACTGGGTTTGGCTCCGTACCTTTGCGGCGGCAAATTTCTCGTCCTTTGTCCGCAAGGCCCAGTGTCGGTGCCTCTCGGAGGATCAGCAGTTGGCTACGGTTGGTTTCCCCTGACGATGGGGGGCCCTCTTGATGTAAAGGCAGTCATAACTGCGCGTGAAGCGTTACGGGCTTTCCTGGACGACGCACTGACGCGCTATCCGATTGACAGGAGGAAGCTTGCGGTGGTCGGATTCAGTCAGGGTGGGGTGATGGCCTACAGTTTAGGGCTTGGCGAGCCGGAACGATTCGCTGGTCTAGCGTCGCTGAGTTCGTGGCTCCCTCAAGATCTGTTATCGGTCTTGCCTGATGTCCTGGCAACAGAACAGCTGCCGGTGCTGATTCAACATGGCAACCGAGATGAACTGGTCAGTGTTGACAAAGCGCGCCAGTCGTCCGAAAAGCTTCGTAGTCTTCGAGTGTCTGTTTCATATAGCGAATATGAGATGGGCCATGAGCTAAACGCGCAGAGCCTGACCGACCTCTCAGCCTGGTTACGGGAAAAGGTACTCTCACCGATTGTGTTGGCCTCTTAACTGCGAAGAAATTCCTGGACCGCTTTGAGAAAGATTTCAAGCTGGTCGTGATGAACCCAGTGTCCGGCACGAGGAACATTCACAAGTCTAGCATTCTGAAAAGCTTTGATACGGCCATCTTTCTCCGGGTCAGAGGCCCACGATTCCATCCCACGAAATAGTAAGGTTGGGCAGGTGATCCGCCCCCAAATTTCCCACGCGTCGTCAACGTTAAAACGGTAGGGTGACTGTGCTCGCACATAGTTGTCAAATTTCCACGTGTAGGTCCCATCTTCGTTACGATAGAGCCCATGTAGCGTGAGGTGATACGCTTGTGCTTCACTGAGACGCTGATTCGCTTCGCGCATGCGCTTCACGGCCTCATCAAGGGTCTTATAGCGACGCGGTTGTCGTGCAGCTAAGTCACGCATCTGGGAGATCCATAACTGCATACGCTTATGGGCATGCTTTGGCTGTTGCTGGATCATCTCCGGTGGTGGGCCTAAGCCCTCAATCGACACGACTTTACTAACTTTTTCTGGATAGACTCCAGTATATTGCAGAACAATACCGCCGCCGAGGGAATGTCCGATGAGCATGACGGGAAACGTGTCAAGTTGTGAAAGCAGCTGTGCGATGTCCACGACGTACTCAACCATTGTGTATTCGCTGCCTCGTGCCCACTCTGAGTCGCCGTGGCCCCGGAGGTCGGGAACGATGATGTGATAGTCATTGCGTAGCGCCTGCGCGACCCAATCCCAGTTGCGGGCGTGGTCCCGCCCTCCGTGAATGAGCACCAGCAATGGTTTGTCAGGGTTGCCCCAGTCGACATAATGCAATTTGAGGCGCTGGGAGTAATAGTAATGCGAAGTGGGGCCAACAACTTGTTGTTTTGACATATGCCCTCTTTATTTATGAAAAGGGATTGTACGGGGGAGCTGGCGCTGTCGCAACTCCTCGGGCTTGAGCGAATAACGACGCACGGTGTATAGCTGCGACCAAGGAGGGCCTTGATATGGCAGGACGACTCGACGGAAAGATAGCTTTGATCTCTGGTGCAGCCCGGGGCATGGGAGAATGTGAGGCACGGCTTTTTGTACGCGAAGGTGCAAAAGTGGTCATGGGTGATGTGCTTGATGAGCAGGGAGAGAAGGCTGCCCAAGAGATTCGCCAGCAAGGTGGTGTAGCAACCTATCTTCATCTGGATGTAACAAAAGAGAGCCACTGGCAACGTGCTGTTGAAACCGCAGAACGGACCTACGGCAAACTTAATGTCTTGGTGAATAATGCGGGTATCGTCCGCATGGCACCTCTCGATGAGACGAGCCTTGAAGCGTGGAACGAAGTCATCAACGTTAACCAGACTGGTGTGTTTTTGGGAATGAAACACGCTATTCCAGCCATGCGCCGGGCAGGAGGCGGATCGATTATCAACATCTCATCGATTGCTGGACTGGTGGGGCTCTCTAATATCCCAGCGTATCAGGCAAGCAAAGGTGCAGTGCGGTTACTTACGAAGAACGCGGCTATCCAGTATGCCCAGGACAAGATTCGGGTCAACTCGGTCCATCCAGGCCGTATTGAGACGCCGATGACCGCACCGCTTAATCCCGAACGACGCGAGATGGTATTACGTATGACACCGCTTGGCCGCGACGGCAAG
>JAYVFX010001085.1:0-2711 GCA_043772795.1 Deltaproteobacteria bacterium | reverse complement strand
CGACCAACACACTGCCATCATTCAGAGCGACGGGGCCTTCAGGGAATTTGAGTCCCGAAGCGATTTCTCGTATCTGCGGCATTTCTCGATCCTCCTCATATTTTGCGCTCGCTTTATCAGAATCTCACACAAATGAGAACCGTCAGGCACTCACGCGAGGAAGGAGGCTACGGGACCAGCACCCCGCGCCCAGGCAGGCGACCGGCAATCAGGTCGTGCATGGCTTCATTGACTTGGTCGAGTCGATACTCACGAGTGGTGAGTTTGACTTGCCCTTGGGCTGCCAGGGTCATCAGCGCGGACAGTTCGGAATAGTTGCCGACAAGCGTGCCCACCACGCTGAATTCACTAAAAATCATGTCGATCGCTGGCACCTGCACGACGCCGCCATAGCCAACGACGTAGTAGGTACCGCCGCGCCGTAACATCGCCAGGCCTTGCTCTGGCGTGCCCTTCTCCCCCACAAAATCAAGCACTGCATCCATCCCACCGTCGCTCAGACGACAGATGTCATCCACTGCCCCACGGCCGCCTAACACCTGGTGCTCAAAGCCCAGGTCTGCGGCCAGCTGTAAGGCCTGTTCAGAGGTATCCACAATGATAATCGTTCCGGCACACAGGCTCCGCAGCACCTGGGCGGCAATGTGACCCAGGCCGCCAAAGCCGATAATGGCTGCGGTCATACCAGGCTTTAAGATCTCTGCGGCTTTGCGTGCTGCCCGGTAAGCCGTGAGCCCCGCATCGGCATACGGTGCCACAGTTTTGGGCTCAAGATTGGCGGGCAGTTTTATCAACGACCGTTCTTTGGTGTGCAGGAACTGGGCAAAGCCGCCGTTATGGCTGATCCCTGGAAACCAGCTATTCTGGCAGTGCATGTCCTCGCCGCGCCGACAGGCCATACAGGTCCCATCAGTCACTAACGGATGAACAATCACCGGATCGCCGGGTTTGACCGTCTTCACACTCGTGCCTACTTCATGGACCCACCCTGCGTTCTCGTGGCCGAGAATATAAGGAAGGGGGCGGTCGACTTTTGCGCGCCAGATGCCTTCGACGATATGCAGATCCGTCCGACACAATCCGGCTCCGCCTACGCGTACGATGACATCGTCGGGCTCCTGAATTTGCGGATTCGGCAACTCTTCCAGTTGGAGAAGCTGTTCGCGTTTCAGTGTTTCATCGAATGCATGCAGTCGCGCTGCTTTCATGGCGTCTCCCCTCGCGGCGATATTTTATATTGTTGAATACAGACTGTTACTACCATTTTGTGACAGATCCGGATGCCTTCTTATCTGGTCGAAGGCGACTTCTCCACGAACCACTTGATCAGGCGGCCGGCAATGCTGATCCGTCCAGGGATGGACGGCAGCAAGTCGGCACGAAACCACCCGGCTTCGGCAATTTCGGTCGGATCGAGTTCTAGCTCGCCTGCCACGTACTCCGCAGTAAAGCCTATCATGAGCGAATTTGGAAAGGGCCACGGCTGACTGCCAAAATAACGGATGTTCCCCACAGTAATACCGACCTCTTCCTTGACCTCGCGCACGACACATTCTTCGATGGTCTCCCCCGGTTCCACAAAGCCAGCTAAGACGCTGAACATCCCCTTGGGAAAATGGGAGGAGCGGGCTAATAAAATCTCCTCGCCACGTTCAACCGCCACAATGATCGCTGGCGAGAGCCGCGGAAAGTTGTGCAGTCCACACTGGGGGCAAATTTTTGCCCGCTCCTTCTCCTTGGTCTGGGTCTGGCTGCCACACCGGCCACAATACCGGTGGGTCCGATCCCATTCGACAATCTGCACGGCGCGGCCCCCGAGGACAAACAAATCTTCTTCGAGCATCCCATAGACCTGCCGGAGATCCTTGAAGTCCATCCCCTCGGGCAGGGACTCATCCGCCAGCTCCACCGCATGGCATGGAAATCCGTCGTACCGGCCCAGATAGTGTCGTTGGACAATCGTTACCCCCAACTCTTCAACATGCTCTCGACATGGGATACGCAATACCTCCTCTCCCACCTCCACCAGCAGCCGATTTCGATGAAAGGCAAACCACCAGGCTGGTCCCGAGTGTTCCTGGGGAGGAGCGACCTCAGAGATAAACGTTTTCTGCATGCCAAACAGCGGCATCCCGCGGGTGTCTGCGGAGTCGTGTGTCGCCATAGGGATTTCCTCCAGAGTGTCAGCTACGCTTCTGTGTTAAACTCCGCAGAGTTGTCAAAAGAAAGCAGACGTGTACTGTCGAAAATTTGAGATTTTTTCGACAGTATATTCACAGCGTGTTCTCTATTCAGAGAAAACCCTTACCCTTTAGGCGAGTAGGGAGTAGGACGCAGGATGCAGCTTTCGACCTTCGCCACCAGAGAACCATTCTTCTCCGACGCCGCCCGCGCCTGTTGCCAGTCCGGGTCTGCTTGGAACGCCACCCAACTCTTTTCTCGCTCTCCCAGGTTGGGGTAGCCTAGCATGTACACGAGCCGGTTGCTGGTGCCAAATACTTCAGTCCAGTAGCCGATACTCGTGATCCCGTGTTTCTCAAAGAGCCCTAGCGTATGGTTGGCGAACCGATTATGGAGGTCGGGAAGTTTCCCTGGCATCGCATCGTAGATGCGCCATTCCTGGACGTTCGTCTTGAGCTGGGGTTCAGGGGAGTAGGGAGTCCGTTGCAGCATGGTGTTGTAGATTCTGGCGACAATAGGCCCTTCCTTCT
>JAYVFX010001084.1:0-2514 GCA_043772795.1 Deltaproteobacteria bacterium | reverse complement strand
CGAGGCCAAGACATACTGTATATGGAATGTATTCTGCAATAATTTGACTATACTCGTAATTTTAAAGTTTCCTCTATAAACACCTACAATACTTTCAATTTCTACACAAAAAAAGAAATTAGACCGTAGTAAAGATGAGAATATAATAAAATGAGTATAGTCAAAATAAGATTTACATTAGGCAGAAATATCTAAAACTCGTAACCATCCAGATGCAAATGTTCAGTACCTCTAACCACGATGAATTTTTTGTATCCTATCACGCCAGAGAATACTTCATTTCCTGTGTGGGCAGTGTCGGGACGTTGGAACAAGCGGTGAGTGCAGCGTTAGCCGGTGCACAATGCGGATGAGACGAGCTGGCGGGAGAAGACGAAGCGCGTGTGGTTGTGGAGTAGCGTCACGCCGCTGGTTACCATTTTTCGGTTGTGGAAGACGCGGGGCGCGGCGAGCGCCAAGGCCCGGTTGGGCGAACAGGTCTGGGGGAGTATCGGGACGGATCACTACGCGGGGTATCCTGGGATTGATCCGCGCCAGCGCCAACTCTGCTGGGCGCATCGGAAGCGGGAGTTGATGGCGGGGAGCGAACGGGTCGGCGAGACGGCGCGGATGGGCCTCACGTTATTAGCGGACGAGAAGCAGCTCTTCGTGTTGTGGTACCGCGTGCGGGAGGGCACGTGAGCGTGGGCCGACTTTCAAGTCGCGCTGCTCCCGCTTCTAGCACGCGTCAGTACGCTCCGACAGGAAGGAGTAGCGGGCGCGGACGCGAAAACGCAAGGGACGTGTCGGAATCTGCTCAAACACGAGACCGCCGGAATAGCAGCTGTGGGATCCGGACCAGCATCCCCGTAAGCAGTCGGGTATGCAACCAGCTCAGCCGTACGTTGTCCCAAAACAAGCGAAAGTGAGAGATGCCGCCCACCGGATAAAATACTCGAGTCTCAACATTACGTATCTCGACGCCCGCCCAATAGAGCCGGACTGCGATATCGGGCTCGAAATCCATACGACAACCCAAGCGTGTACGTTTGAGCAGGGCCATAGTAGCGGCGAGCGGATAGAGACGAAAACCGAACAGCGGGTCACCAATTGTGTAGGAAAGGGTTTCCACCCACGCACACCATTGCGAGATTTTCCGGCCATAATAGCGAGAACGGGGAACATCAGGACCAAAGAGAGGCTTGCCAAGAATCAGCGCGTCGGGATAAGCAACGGCTTCAGCCAGGAAACGCTGAATATCATGCGTATGGTGTTGACCATCGGCATCAATTTGGATGGCATGCGAATATCCTTGGTCATGGGCATATAAGAAACCTGTCGCCAGAGCTCGACCTTTGCCTCTATTGCGTTCATGACGAATGATGTAGACCCACGCATATTTAGCCGCCTCGCGGTCAAGGACCTGACGACTCATCGCATCTGAGCCGTCATCGATAATGATACAGGGCAAGCCGTACGGCGCGACGTCAATGAGAACGGTACCAATAGTGTCTTGATGATTGTAGATAGGAATGAGTAGGCATGGATTCATGCTGGCTTCACAAGAAGACATCCAGAGGCGAAGCGTTGGGTGTCAGTATAGATTTGATAGTGCCAGCTTGCAGGGTGCGGCACATAGATCAACTCGAGCACACAGGACTGACCAGGAAAGAGTGGCCGCAAAAATTTCACGTCCTTCAGCGCGCTAATATGCAAGGGTTCTCCAGTGTAGGTTTGGATGTAGTCGATCACCCATTTCAATTGGCAGACCCCCGCAACAATCGGCATGTGGGGGAAATGCCCGTCAAGGTAGAGCAAATCCTCTGGGATATACAGATGAAGCACGTAACCGCTATCTGTGTGTTCCATCCTCAGAAGGCGCGGATAGGTTGGCCTCAGTTGCACATCGGACATCGGTTATTCCTGCGGTGGAAAGATTCTCCGAAAGAAGGAATCTGTCGGTGATCCCACATACCGGCGAAATCGCCAGGACCGATAGCATAACTCCGTCGTAAATAATAATCCGATAACACAGTAGGAAATGAAGCCATTGTAGAGACTCCAGATTTCGAGTTTGGTACAGCAGGCGGTGAGACCGGCAACGGTGGCATTGAGTATAAAAAAGACCACCCATATGCCGGTCACGAGGCGACAATAACGAATCGCTTCTTCGGAAAGGGTATTGCCGCGCATTCTGGCGAAGACCTCAACTATGCTTGGGGGAGACCAAAGACTATAGCCAAAAGACAAGCCAAAGTTGGTGGAAATGAAGAGTGGCAGATACAGGATGGCCATCGATTGATTCGACAATGCACTGACCAGACACAGAATAAGCGTCCCAATGACAGGAACAAGAAGACGGGCATGAGCTCCGGTCGGCTGCAAATACAATAAATTCCCAACTGCCCCTAAACCAAGTACGATGGCAATAAGACGCGGAGAGTACCGTCGTAATCCCACATACATCACAACGGGATATAAAAAGAATCCGCAGGCAACAATGATCTGTATGATTTTCCTCAGCATTGCGGAGGC
>JAYVFX010001083.1:0-13323 GCA_043772795.1 Deltaproteobacteria bacterium | reverse complement strand
CGGCTCCAGTCGAAAGTTGGCAAATTGTAGTACCGTGTCACGCCCCATCGCTTTGCTCTTTTCGCGTTCAGAGAAAATTCAGCAAAAAGTCAGGATTCGTTCAGGACTTCCCTCCCAGACTCACGCTACTGTTCTTCGCACAAAGGAGCCACGAGTGCAAGCAAAACTGAGCTACCTACGGGGAATGCATTACAAGCAGTTATCAGCTGCCCGAGCGCCACCAGGTCCACTGCCACAGGCGAATAGGGAGAGAGGCCTAGCCATACATCTTGTGGAATTTTACTTGACAATTTTCATCGAAGAAGGAGAATTTTATGAAGACATACCCTTTTATTATGGGCATCGCTCTGGTCCTGTTGCTGGCAGGGGTTGGCAACAGTGCCGAGAGCAAGACCCGGCCCTATAAGTGTACCGGTTCCGGCACCTTCGCTGACGGTGTGGAAACAAACATCGATACCAACAGCGATGGCCTGTCCGCCGGCTTGGACCAAGGGCTGCAGAATTGCAATATCGGCCGGTCCTTCTTCCAGGAAGAGGTTGAATACGCTGGTCCTATTACCCCCCACACGACCTGTCCGCAGGGCACAGATGAGTACCATCTCGTGCAGGGCCGCGCTGTTTATATTGATAGGCAAACCTCAGACCAACTTTTTGGGACGCACGATACGATCACGCTCTGTCTGAATCCGGACGGCACGTTCAGCAATACAGGGCATATAACCATTACTGGTGGCACGGGGCATTTCACAGGTGCGAGCGGGGCCACCGACTTTCGGGCCACTGGGAAATACTTGGCCTTTGGATTTAAAAAGAACGTCTTTGGCGGCTTCGGCCAATTTAGCTTCACTTCTACGGGAACGCTGACCCTGCCAAAGGGCGGGCACGGTAAGGATAAGGAAGACTGACGCCAGGTGCCACTGGCGACTTGTTCGTCAGTGCGCAAGCAGACCCACGGGCAGACAAGCTGCCCGTGGCCATACCACCGGTAGGAAACTAGCTGTGAATCCCACCCTTGGGGTATTTCGCATAGAGTGACGTAGGACGGAAATAAAGTTCATTAAAGTGAAAAAGTGCTGTCATTGCGAGGAGCCAAAGGCGACGAAGCAATTTCGTCGACACAGTATCCCCACGGAGATTGCTTCGCTACGCTCGCAATGACAACCCCTCATCTTCACTTGGACAGGGTACTAGTTTTTAGTTCTCGATCAGCCTTTCGCCTGTCAGACATCAATCTCTTCCACCTTCGGTGCGCGACTCATGATAAACTCAAACCTGGGTTGCACATCTTTCCCCATCAAAGTTTGAATCGATGCTTCTGTTCGCTCGGCATCATCAATTGTGACACGTAACAGCGTGCGTGAACGTGGATCAAGTGTCGTTTCTTTCAAGGTGGGTGGGTTCATTTCGCCGAGTCCTTTGAAACGTTGGACGTGAGCTTTGGTAGCTTTGCCGTTCTGTTTCGCCAAGAGACGATCCTTCTCTGCATCGTCAATGGCCCACAGAACATCTTTCCCGACTTCAATCTTGTACAGTGGTGGGCGTGCAATGTAGATGTACCCGTCACGGATGAGTTCAGGCAGATAGCGGTAAAAGAAGGTCAGTAACAGAGTGCAAATATGATTGCCATCGGAATCGGCATCCATCAGCAAGCAGATCTTGTGATAGCGAAGCTTGCTGATGTCGAAGGTTTTAGCAAAACCACAGCCGAGCGCGGAGACCACGTCAGATAACTCTTTGTTGGTGAGTACTTTGCTCAGTGATGCCTGCTCGGTGTTCAAGACTTTCCCGCGGAGCGGGAGAATTGCCTGATGGATGCGGTCGCGGCCTTGTTTCGCCGAGCCACCGGCGGAATCACCTTCAACGATGAATAATTCGCTTGCCTCAGGACTGGTCGAGGAACAATCCGCGAGTTTGCCGGGGAGATTGAGTCGGTGCGACACTGATCCTTTCCGCACCGTTTCGAGTGCGGCCCGTGAGGCAGTGCGGGCTTTTGCGGCCAGTATCACGCGCTGTGCTATAGTATCAGCCTGAGATTTATTGTGGAGTAGGAAGTTCTCTAACGCCGTGCGGAGTATCCCATCAAGCTGAGCGGTGACCTCTGGGTTGCCGAGCTTTTCTTTCGTTTGTCCTTGGAATTGCGGGTTCTTGAGATAGAGGCTGAGGATCGCAACCAGGCCCTCCCGAGTGTCCTCGGCAGTCAGCGTCAAACCTTTGGGAGTGAGGTCATGGACGTTGATGTAATTACGCACCGCTTTGACGACGGCAGATTTTATTCCATTTTCGTGAGTACCGCCAAACGGAGTGGGAATGCCATTGACGAACGTATAGACGCTCTCTTCTGGTGATTCAGTCCAGGTCAGGGCACATTCTAACGGGGGATCCTCTTCACGTTCGAGGGTAAAGACTTCCGAGATAACCGCCTTCTTCTGTCCCTCGACTAAGAGTTTGGCGAGATATGCCCGCAGTCCATCCTCGTAGTGATAGGTTGTTTCCTCTTTTGTGGCTTCATTGCGGAAGATCAACTTGAGCCCTTTATGGAGATAGGCTTTGGCTTCGAGGCGTTCGGCAATGAGTTTAGGCGTGAAAGTAATAGCGGGAAAAATCTCTTCGTCAGGATGAAACGTAATCGTGGTGCCGCTGCCACGGACCTGCCCAACCTTCTTGAGCGGCGCGGTGGCGTTGCCCCGAACGAAACTTTGTTCCCACTCAGCCCCGTCGCGTTTGACCCGCGCTACTAAGAGGTCAGAAAGCGCAGTAACCACCGATGCGCCGACCCCATGCAATCCACCAGAGTGTGAGTAATTCAGTCCTTCAAATTTCCCGCCAGCGTGGAGTGTGGTGAGAATCAATTCGAGCGCCGATTTCTTGAACTTGGGATGGATGTCCACCGGAATGCCACGTCCGTTGTCGCTCACTGTGACGGTTGAACCATCTGCGTGCAGTGTGACATCGATACGGTCAGCGTGGCCGTTCATTGCTTCATCGACGGAGTTGTCGAGAATCTCCCACACCAGATGATGGAGTCCGGCAGTATCAACTCCACCAATGTACATACCGGGTCGTTTGCGAACCGGCTCCAGCCCTTCGAGAACGGTAATATCTTTAGCCGTATAGCTATTGTTACCGTTCCCGTTGTTGTTGCTACGTCCTGCCATTACGTTTTTCCTCCTCAACCACGGGGCCGCGCACACTGACAAGCGTCATCCGTTTGATAACCCGCTGACCCTTACCTGCACGTTGACCGAGTGGGATCTCTTTCCGTGAGACTTCACGATCATCTCCATCACTATTGGTCACTGTTACACCTTTGCCAGGGATTGTCGTGACTGCCCCGACAAGGCGGTCGTTCTCTTCAAGCCGCACCAGAATCACTCCCCGTCCGGCGCCAGTGAGTTCCGCGACATCTTCGGTCGGAAAGGCGAGCATTCTGCCCTCAGCACTGACGCAGACAACTCGTCCACTCTCGACTGGTTCCACAGAAACAACCTCGTCGTTGTCGGCGAGCCGTGCGACTTTCCGACCATTACGGGTAGTTTCTTCTAGGTTCGGACGAAACCGGAATCCCATTCCTTCAGCGGTAGCGAGAAGATAGGCAGGGCCGTCAGGTGAGGGTTCTTCTTTGTTGCCATTCGAGGAGTTAAACAATTCTCCTTGGCCCTCCTCGTCGGTTTGTGGTGCGGTTTTATCATGTGTCGCGGATTCTTCTCCTGTGACCAACGTCGCCGCAACGACCCGCTCACCATCCTGAAAGTTGAGCAGGGTCTGAATGGGCTCTCCGTACCCAGTGGACGCGGGTACATCATAGACTTTTATAACGTAGAGCACCCCCTTATTCGAAAATAAGGCGAGGCGATCACGGGTTGTGCCAACCAAAACCGCACGAATTGCATCGCCCTCGCGTAATCGTGTGCTGGTTGGATCTTTCAGTTCACGCACGCGTTTGATCCAGCCATCGCGACTGAGAACGACAGTAGCCTCTTCGTGGACGATGTACGCTTCAGGATCGTAGGCCAACTCTTCTCCAGCGCGGAGCGCTGTCCTGCGTCGATCACCGTAACGTTTGCCCAGTTCCTGGAGTTCGTCGCGAATAATGGTCCACCGCTTCTTCTCATTACTAAGTAATAGGCGGATCTCTTTGGTGTGTTTTTCCTTCTCAGCTTGTTCGCTGTGGATTTTCTCGACTTCAAGTCGTGCCAACTGATACAGGCGCGTTTCTAGGATCGCCTCGGCTTGTACTTCATCGAGTGTGAACGCGCTCATCAGTTTGTCGCGGGCGTCTTTGCGCGAAGCAGAATTACGAATGATGCGAATGACCTGATCGAGACTCCCGGCGATGAGCGCGAGTCCAGCCAGAATGTGGAGTCGCTCTTCGAGTTCGCGCAGTTCAAACTCTAAACGCTTGGTGACGACCGCCAAACGGAAATCGAGAAAATGGCGACACAGGTCTCGCAATGTCACTTTGGCTGGTTGTCCGACGAGTGGGTTGCTCGTGGGGATCAAGCAGGTTAGGTTCACCGGCACGGTAATCTGTAGTGTCGTGTGTTTGCAGAGATACGCCATGACCAGTTCATCAGACGTCTCACCTTTAAGCTCAAGAACGACGCGTACGTCATCCGTTGATTCGTCGCGGACATCGGTGATCTGTGGAATCTTCCGTCCGGTTACCAACTCGGCAATTTTCTCTACGAGTTGCGCTTTGTTCACCGTGTAGGGAAGGGACGTAATAACAATTTGTTGTTTTCCCCGCGGGAGTGATTCGACTGTCCATTCTCCGCGCAGTTTGATCGACCCCTGACCGGTCTCGTAGATCTCACGCAATTCACGCTTACTGGTGAGCATCTCACCACCAGTGGGAAAGTCGGGACCTTTGATATGTTTGAGGAGATTGGCAACGGTGATGTCAGGATCATCGATCATCGCGATGAGTGCATTGACGACCTCGGGGAAGTTGTGGGGTGGAATATTGGTCGCCATGCCCACGGCGATTCCACTGGCACCATTGAGCAGGAGTTGGGGGATGGCAGCGGGAAGCACAACGGGTTCTTCTACCGTCGCATCGTAATTGGCACGGAATGGAACAGTTTGTCCACGTAGGTCGCGAAACAGCTCGTCAGTGATGGGGGCAAGCTTGGCTTCCGTGTAACGCATGGCCGCAGCGCTATCCCCATCGAGCGAGCCGAAATTTCCTTCACCATGCACCAACGGGTAGCGCAGCGAGAACGGCTGGGCCAGACGCACCATCGCTTCGTATGCCGCCTGATCGCCGTGTGGGTGATATTTGCCGAGTACTTCTCCGACAATAGCGGCAGATTTGCGGGGCCGTGCGTCGCTCCCTAAACGCAGATTCTGGAACATGGCATAGAGAAGACGGCGCTGCACCGGCTTAAGTCCGTCACGTACATCAGGAAGAGCACGAGAAGTGATGACACTCAAGGCGTAATTGAGGTAGCGTTCTTCGGCCTCATTACCAAGATCGGTTGGGAAGATCCGCTCCGCCACCGCTGACTCCTTCATTGCTACATCTCCTTCAACAAGCGATATCGTAAGCTACAAATAATCCGCTAACCAAATGATGCTTCCCTCAAATCAATACTGATGAGTGGTCTGTACACCACCGACACACGAAGTGTGGATGCAGCACCAGTCCACGCAAACGTGAGATCGATAGCGAACGTGTGAGTAGGATGGGGGTACAGCGGGTGACCAACAACTACACGACGACTGTATTGACGCTAAGGCAAAGGCCATCTGATGCACCCCTCCAACCCGCACTGCGCGAGCGTCGCTCGTAAGTGCAGGCGAGAGTTTCCTCACCCCACCGCGTGAGCGTCACCACCTCAATCGCATCGATGGAAAACTTCATACCAAGGATTGTGCCATTTTTTTACGAAAACTACTATATGCGGTGTTTGAGGGGTACCGAAAAACTTTATCGCCCTGACAAAAGACTATTTTGTCGCCCGTAACGGTCCGAAAAATTCCAGCGCTTGTTGAATAGCAAACTCGGGTTTCTCCTCAGCGATGAAATGGCCGCACTGTTTGAGTTCGCCGCCTTGGACGTTTTCGGCGACCGTTTGCCACACTGGCACGATATTACCCATAAACGCCTCGCCGCCCCAAGCGAGCACTGGCATCTTCAGTTTTTGCGTACAACTGCTGAGGTTATCTAAGTCTTCTTGCAAACCAGTGCGATAATATTGAAATCCTGCGCGGATCGCTCCAGGGGCCGAATAGACGCGTACGTATTCAGCAATGTCTTCTGCACTGAATACATTCGGACTGTAGTTGTATGCAGTCGAAGTATAAAAATAGCTGAGATAGCCTTCGACATTGGTACTCACTAACTTCTCGGCCAAGTCGGGCATACCACCGTGAAAGAACACGTGCCAATAACGCTGTGCTTGGCGGATGTCCATCGACCCGCCTTTGCGCCCAAGCCCTGGCACCATATCGAGGATCATCAAGCGTTCGATCATCTCGGGATGATCGTAGGCAAAGTAGAAGGCCACCGCGCCACCCCAGTCATGGCCGGTGAGTCCGATCTTGCTGAATCCTAGCGATTTCACTAACTCGGACACGTCAGAGGCGAGGGTGCGTTTATCGTACCCGGTGAGTGGGCGTTCTGAATCACCCAAGCCTCGGAGATCCGGTGCAATGACTGTGAACTTCTCAGCCAGTGATGGAATGATTTTCCGCCATTCGTACCAACTCTGCGGCCAGCCGTGGAGAAGCACGAGTGGGTAGCCAGAACCAGCAATGACATAGTGCATACGAAAACCGTTGACGACTTTGGTGTGATGCGTCCAGGGTTCAGACATAGAGACCTCCTTTGTTCAAGGTTTGTCGTGTTTTGTTAACAGCTAATAGCGAACCACTAACGGCTGCGATAGTATACTACACAATGAACGAATCAGTTTTTCTGCAAGCATGTCGTCGTGAACCCACCGCCTACACACCGGTGTGGCTGATGCGTCAGGCCGGGCGTTATATGGCGGAGTACCGTGCGCTGCGTGAGCGCGTGCCGTTTCTCACCTTGTGCAAAACCCCAGACTTAGCGGCGCAGGTCACTGTTGAAGCAGTCCAACGCCTCGGTGTCGATGCCGCCATTATCTTTGCCGACATTCTCCTTATTGTTGAGCCGATGGGTGTAGGCCTGGAGTTCTCTCAAGGCGATGGCCCAGTGATTCATCGCCCGGTGCGTGCCGGGGCTGATGTGGATAAACTCCGAGAAGATGATCCGCGCGAGACAGTGCCCTTTGTGTTTGAAGCAGTACGCAAAGCACGCGCCGGGCTACCGGCGTACATTCCGCTGATTGGTTTTTCCGGTGCACCGTTTACCGTCGCCTCCTACATGATCGAGGGGAGTGGCTCCAAGAACTACATCGAAACGAAGCGTCTGATGTACAACGATCCTGGCGCATGGCGAGCGTTGATGGAACGGTTGGTGAGGATTATCACCGCCTATGTGAATGCCCAGATTGTTGCCGGTGCTCAGGCAGTGCAGTTGTTTGATTCGTGGATCGGCTGTCTCTCTCCATCCGATTACCGGACATTTATTCTGCCGCACATGAAGACGTTGTTTGCGGGTATTACGCCCGGAACACCTGTCATTCACTTTGGCACCGACACTTCGGGGTTGCTTGACCTGATGGCTGAAGCTGGAGGAACGGTACTCGGGATCGATTGGCGTATTGACCTTGATGTTGCCTGGAGACGCATTGGTTACGATCGAGCGGTTCAGGGGAATCTTGATCCTGTTACCTTATTTGCCTCACTGGATGAGATCCGCAGACAAGTACGGCGTATTCTCGATATGGCTCAAGGGAGACCTGGCCATATCTTCAACTTGGGACATGGAATTTTGCCGCAGACTCCAGTTGAGAATGTGATCGCGTTGGTGGAGATGGTACACGAGATTAGTGAAGAATTGAGAGTTGAGAATGAAAAATGAAAAATTATCAAAGAAGATTTTCCTCTCATTCTCCATTCTCATGAATTACGACGCTGTCTTACTCATTGCTTTCGGCGGTCCGGAAAAGATGGAGGATGTCCATCCGTTTCTGGCGAATGTTCTTAAAGGTCGTCCGGTGCCACCGCAACGACTTGAAGAAGTTATTCATCACTACAAGTTATTTGGCGGTCGCTCGCCTCTGAATGAGATAACTTTTCGTCAAGCCCAGGCACTCGAAGCGACGCTCGCGCAACAAGGACCACGCCTGCCAGTGTATGTTGGTATGCGCAACTGGCATCCGTATTTGCATGAGACTCTGGAAAGAATGGCTGCTAATGGAGTGAAACGGGCACTCAGTTTGATCTTATCTGCGCAACAAAGTGAAGCCGGATGGGAGCGTTATCAGGAGAACGTTGCAACTGCTCGTGCTCAGGTTGGTGAGCATGCTCCCGTAATTGACTATGCTCCAGGTTGGCCTAATCACCCATTGTTTATTAACGCGGTGATGGAATTGACCCGGAGTGCTCTGGCTCAAATTGATGCTGATCGTCGTGTGCATACACCACTTGTTTTTACAGCTCATAGTGTTCCGGTGGCGATGCCGGGGACACCACGCTACGTACAGCAAATAGAAGAGGGGGCCCGCTTGGTGGCTGAACAACTAGGGCATACCCGCTGGTCGATCGCGTATCAGAGTCGGAGTGGTGATCCGCGGACACCATGGCTAGAGCCTGATATTGGTGCGGTGTTACCGAAGCTTGCCGCGGACTGGGTGCAAGATGTGGTTGTAGTGCCTATCGGGTTTGTCTGTGATCATATCGAAGTGCTGTACGATCTTGACACTGAAGCAAAGCAGATTGCGATAAAGCATGGGCTCAATTTCATTCGTGCTGGGGCGGTGAACGGTCATCCCAGCTTCATTCGCATGTTGGCTGAGGTGGTGAGAGCGGCGATCGAGTAGCGGATGGCAACTCCGAGAATTCCACATGTTGTGATTGTCGGTGGCGGCATTGCTGGCTTAGCCGCAGCTCACCGTCTTCAGGAAATCAGCCGCGAACGCGAATTTCCGCTTCAATTCACTCTTCTGGAGGCGAGCGATCGTCTCGGTGGCACGTTGGCGACAGAGAAGTGCGATGGGTTTCTGCTGGAACTGGGGCCGGATTCGTTCATCTCAGAGAAACCGTGGGCGTTGGCGCTCTGTCGTCGGCTGGGATTGGAATCTGAACTGATCGGCACGCAAGACGCGCATCGTGCGACCTTTATCGTCCACCAGGGGAAGCTTGTCCCGCTTCCCGAAGGTTTTATGCTCATGGCTCCTACTCGCTTCGCACCGCTTGCGCGTTCACGATTGTTTTCCTGGCCAGGAAAATTACGGATGGCGCTTGATCTTGTTTTACCGCGAGTCGTAGAGCGTGCAGATGAGAGCTTAGGGTCGTTTGTGCGACGGCGGTTTGGTCGTGAAGCGCTTGAGCGTGTAGCGCAGCCGCTCATCGGTGGCATCTATACGGCTGATCCAGAACGGTTGAGTTTAGCGGCGACGATGCCGCGATTCTTACAAATGGAGCGCGAGCACCGCAGTGTGATCTACGCCATGTGGCAGGCGAGTCGAAAGAAACCGCAAGAAGCAAAGGGAGCGAGCGGTGCGCGTTGGAGCTTGTTTGTCACCTTACGTGAGGGAATGCAGACGATGGTCGAGACGTTGGTTGGTCGCCTTGCGCACGGAACGCTCCGACGAGGTAATGCCGTCGAGACGGTGAGGCGAGACCACGAACGATGGCGGGTGACTTGTCAGAGCGGCGAAACACTTGAGGCTGACGCTGTCATCCTAGCAACCCCAGCCTATCATACGGCACAACTGGTGAGGGAAATTGATGTATCGCTTGCCGAGAAGCTGAGTACGATTTCCTACAGCTCAGCTGCGACTGTGAACCTTGCCCTTCGTCGTGACCAAGTCCCGCATCTGCTGAACGGATTTGGCTTTGTGGTTCCGCATCGTGAGAACCGCAAGATCATTGCTGGGACGTTTTCTAGTATGAAATACGCAGGCCGTGCACCCGAGGGGTACGTGCTGTTGCGTGCCTTTGTTGGTGGAGCATTACAAGCTGAACTGTTTGATCGTGATGATCTGGAGATCGAACACATGGTGAGGGCGGAACTCGGCCAGCTTCTCGGGATTGGTACACCCCCGCTGTTCGTTCGCATTGCCCGTTACCCTCGATCGATGCCGCAATACTTTGTCGGGCATCTCAAACTGGTTGATGCAATCGAAAGTGCAGTTGCCAAACATCCAGGCTTGGCTGTGGCTGGCAATGCGTACCGAGGAGTCGGTATTGCTGATTGCGTGCGGAGTGGAGAGGCGGCAGCAGAAACAGTATTGGAGCCACTGGCGAGAAAAAGAGAAGAAGGGAGGCGCGCTTAACTGGGAATCGCGATTACGTGGAGACGCCTCGCCGGGACGTCTCTACAGATTAACAGCCTTCACTTCGTTTCCCATTTTTCTGTGACGCGCTTTTCTTCTCCACCAGGTACCCAGATGACAAGTGCACGGACTGGTTTTTTCGACGTGACTTTGTGATGTGTGGTCGAGTTAGCAGGAACGAGGCACGCCATTCCGGCGGTGAGCTTTTGTATCTTACCGTCACTGGTCTGCTCCAATTCGCCAGAGAGAATGTAGAAGATTTCCGTTGATTGGTGGACATGATCGGGAACATCAACTCCGGGAGGAATGGTGAGTTCAGCGATAGTGACGTCTTTCGTTCCGCCGAGATGCTCGTCGATCAACACTTTGATCTGACTTTTGCTGTGCGGTTCGGTGAAGGCCTTTGCCTGTTTCGGACTCACAAAGCGCGAAACTTCTTGCGCCATGCTTTGATTTGGGAGAAAGACAATTCCCCACAATGCGAAGATTGTCCAGGGCAAAACAACACGAATGATACGGCTGAGCTGCATAGTGACCCCTCTCTCTGACATATTCCTGTACTTGTAGCGGAGATGCTTGTAGTTGGTCAACGTTGCTCCATGTGAAAAAATGCGACTTCTCTATATAGCTGGTGTTGTTATAGCAAGAAGTCTCAGGCCAGCTGCACAGCCAGAAAGGAATTTTTATGCAGGCCAAAATCACTCAATCGTTCCTTGCCGCGCTCTCTCTCATCGGGGTACTCACGCTTCCCTCTGCCGCTTCAGCCCATGATGATGACGACTACGACAACCGAGGCGCAGTGCATCGGGAGCATCACCAACCCTCTTATGCTGACAGAGAAGATCTTTACCTCCGGCGTTTCCCGAGACAGAACCACGACCATGATAGTCGTTGGGGCGATACCTACCACAAGTCCTATTCGCGTAACCCGTGGTATGGTGGACCCCCGCAGTATGATAATAGGTATTCTCGTGGCGACGGATGTAAGTGGCCGCGACGAGCCCAGAAGAACGAGCGGCAGTACCGCCCTCACTATTACGGTAACGACTACTATGGATATGCTCGGTAAGGATAGTTCACCGAGTTGAGCGCAATCAAGAAAAAGGCTAGGAGGAATGACGATGGGAGTTATTGAGACCCTCAGTTTAGCAATGGGAACCGCGTGGACTTCAGGCATCAATCTCTACGCGACCGTTGCAGCCTTAGGACTGGCGGGTCGCTATGAACTCATCCATCTTCCTCCTGGGCTCGAAGTGCTGATGAACCCTCTTATCATTGGCTTTGCCTGCTTCATGTACATTGTCGAGTTTTTTGTCGATAAAGTACCGTACTTAGACAGTGGCTGGGACGCAGTGCACACCTTCTTTCGTATTCCAGCCGGTGCGGCCTTGGCTTACGGCACGGTTGGAGACGTCAATCCTGCCTTGCAACTTATGGCGACGCTTGCTGGGGGCGGCGTGGCGCTAGCGGCTCATGGAACCAAAGCAACTGCTCGGTTAGCGATTAACGCGAGTCCCGAGCCTTTTACCAACTGGGCAGCAAGCGTGGGGGAAGATGTCGCTGTTTTTGCCGGGATATGGACGATCTTTAACTATCCACTGTTGATGCTGCTCTTTGTCGCCGCCTTTACTGCTGCAGCCTTTTGGCTGATTCCTAAATTTTTCTATCTGTTCAAACGAGCAATCGCCTCGATTCGCGCGTGGTTTCGTGGCCATCCCACAACAAGTGATGTGGCAAAGACGCCGACCGCAACCTCACCTACATAATTGCATTAGCCCGAATAGAAAAATCGTCTCCCCACACTTCGCTTCTTCACTATCTGTCACATCAAGCCCGGATCCTTACGCTTCATGATCGCGTAAGGGGAATAGGGCAACCGCTGTCGTAATCCCGACACGAACCCTTTCGTCCACATGAGATAACCTGGTAACAGGAACGGGAAAAGACGGAGGTAGCGAAGAAGTGCCTCCCGATCCTGTCGCAGGAGTCTCCCACTCGTTCGTACCAAACGAACCACGGGCAAAGTATAGGCGAGCCAAGGATAGCGAACGAACTCTTGTCCTTGGATGGCGACTGTCCGTCGTGCAATTGCCGAGCCGACGCCAAGAAGTCGTTGATGGCGAAGGAATCCCAAGAAATCGGTACGGTTGAGATGAGTGACGACGATGGTTGGGTCAAACAATATGGACTCTCCACGCTGGCTCAGGAGGAAATTATACACTTGATCTTCTGCACCGGGAGGCACGTTGACAAACGGACCAACCGCGGCAAAAACCTCGCGGCGAACGCAGATATTACAATACGGAATCATAGTAACGAGGCGAGGCTGACCGATCGGCAAAAATTCATTGAACTCGATCAGGTAACTTGCTGTTCCTACTGCAGCCGCAGGTGTTCCGTTGCCAACGGCACCACCGACAATGGCATAGGTGCCTGTGCGGTGATGTGCCAAGAGGCGCGCGAGCCAGTCCTCTGGGACGATGCAGTCTTGATCCGTGATTGCAACGAATGTTGCTTGTGTACGGGCGATGCCGATATTACGCGCCTCGGACTGATAAGTTTGTTGATTGAGGGCGACGATATCAACGGATGGAAACTCACGTCGGAGACGTTCAGCTGTACCGTCAGCTGAGCTATCGACAACGATGACATCAAACCGAGCAACTCCTTGTTGGGCGAGGATCGCTCTCAGACAGTGATTGATGACCTGGCCGGGACGAAACGAGGCAACAACCACTGCGCAGGAGAGTCCAAAGGTCGGTATCTGACCTCGGGTGCCTGAACTTGTGGATTCCATATCGTGTGTTGTTTTTCTTTGCAAAGAATAACCGCTCTCTTCCTCTTGACGGCCGCGTCCTTTTGGTACTGCTTAACAATCTAACTGATAACCTGCTAGTAACCGAACCCTTCACGTTCCACTTTTTCATTCCGGGTGGCGAAGCTTCGATTCATA
>JAYVFX010001082.1:0-2125 GCA_043772795.1 Deltaproteobacteria bacterium | reverse complement strand
GTTAGCCTGTCAGGGTAGAGTCCATGACGGTGAAGTGTACCAGTGGTTACGCTGAAAATGTAACACTTATTTGCTTACGAAGCCTAACCGAAGTACCTACTATTCAGATCCATCTCGCTGCGTACGCATGAGTTGCACTGAAAAAACGCACGCAGGTGGGGATTCGCAGTGTACCAGAGAGTATTAATCAGCCGACGTGTACACCGTGCGCGACATCCGCTAAAGTATCCGCGTATCTTACTGCAGCACAGGACATGCCATGCCGAACCAAACGACTAAGCGCCCAGCAGGAACATCGACGACGCGTACACCTTCGGGCGCTGCACGCACCCTCATCATTCCCAAAAAAACCGGGCCGATTAGTGCCAAACGCATTCGTGAGGCAGTCGAGCAAGTATTTGCAAAGAAAGCGGTGACCCGGTCGTAATTGTGGCATCTTCATCACACGCATCGACGCAACACAGCGTCTTTATCAACTGTCCCTTTGACCGTGCCTATCGACCCATCTTCTTTGCCTCCATCTTTGCGGTGCATTATTGCGGTTTTCTCGCTCGTTCAGCGCTTGAAATCAGTGACGCGACACAACCACGACTCCACACTATTTGCGACCTGATTGTTGCCTGTCGCTTTGGCATTCATGACCTGTCGCGGACTGGGCTCGAACCAGCCAATGCCTTGCCCAGATTCAACATGCCATTCGAGCTTGGGCTGTTTCTTGGGTGCCAGCGATTTGGAGGACAACGCCACCGGGTGAAGTCCGCCTTAGTGTTTGATAAAGAGCCGTACCGCTACCAGCAGTTTCTGTCGGATATCTCAGGCCAAGATATTGTGGCGCACCATGATGACCCTCGTCAGGCGCTCGTCGAGATTCGTAATTGGTTGCAGGCCGCTGCCCGGCGACCTGATATTGCAGGAGGGTCGGCCATCTGGGAACAGTTCCAGGAATTCCAGCGCGATCTCCCACAGATCGCCACTCATCTACGCTTGAGTCTGGAAGAGCTCACGTTCCTGGATTATCGCTATCTCATTAGCGTATGGCAACAACAACGCGACCCATCCCGCACACTGACGCGATTATAGTTCGAGTTGATTTTCGTCTTTTGTCAGCATTTGCCTTACCGATATTTAATCACACAATGAGTGAATATTTATAATCTCTTCAGTTGCGTGCCGGGCCGGGGAGACGTAAGCTGCCCCGCAGCTGCGGAACTTGCGACCCAGGGTTAGGCAAAAGCTGCGGCCCGACCATTCGGTGCTGAAAGAGAGGGGTGGACATGCGAGAGGGAGGGGATGACAATGAAAGAGAGAATATGCACACCCCAGTGGATGAGACGGAAATGACAAAGCGAAACATCTCTGACCACTCATATACGCGACCGAACCGACAGGGAACAATGTACGTGCTGAGGCTCAGCGGATTCTGGGGCAACCTGATCGTGATTGCCGCGCTGCTGCTACTGCTGCCGCTCGTGATGGCCTTTTTTCTGCTCTTTGTTGTTGGGCTTGTCGCGGTGGCGGTGATTGGTATCGGGTATGCCTGGTGGAACGTGAAAAAACGCCGACGGGTGTACGCCCCATATGAGGAAGACGCAATTGAATTAGCCGCGTCCGAGTATCATGCCCTTGAGGAACCCAGAGGGAAGGTACGCGACACCGAGGTGAAAAGGTAAGACCATCGTGTGAGCGAACGCTTACGGTGGCTACAGCCTTGGAATCGGTCCACAGGGGGAAAGCTTGATAGCTTTTGCGAGGAGCTGTGACTAGGGTTTTCGGACTGAGTTACGAGACATGCAAGGACTTGTTTTTGCTCGATTCACCACCTGATCGGAAATCCAGGATTAACCGGACATCAAGCCCTATTCCATGTCTGTCCTTTTGGAGGCGCTTTCGGAAAACTTCCTATAGATATACGACATGGGAGGGCAGCGTTCCATTCTTACCTAATAAGGAGGTTGTTATGCCCTATGTCAACCGCAGTGGGGTCAACATCTATTACGAGACTTATGGTCAAGGGGAGCCTCTTGTCTGGCTCTCTGATATTTCCCGTGAAAATGTCGACTTCTACACTACATATCGTGCTTACTGCATCCTATTTTGCCTAAATATTGTAGTACTCCACGGCAAG
>JAYVFX010001081.1:0-3515 GCA_043772795.1 Deltaproteobacteria bacterium | reverse complement strand
CGAATGGGCGAATGGGCGAATGGGCGATTAAGACGTGGTGGGGAGGTCGCCGGCTCGCCCGCTCACCCATTCGCCGGTTCTGCTTTCGGGTCTACGGCAACCCATACAGTTTCGCCGCGTTATCGTGAAGCAGAAGCTTGGCAAGGGACAAGGCTTCTGCTTCATCACACCGTTTTTCCTGCACCATCTCGGTGAGAACGCGCGCGAGCGCGAGACGACCACTATCCGCGGCCAACCAATAGGTTTCTTCTGCATTGATCAGCTCATTGACCACCCTGGCATCTGTACCAAACAACACTTTCTCGGGATAAAAGGACAACCACTCTTTCAGTATGCGCGCAAATTCCTCGGGATAGAGTAACAATGACAATCCTGAGGTATCGAGAAAGACGTTGGGTTTCTCCGCCAGAAGCTTCGTCTCCTGACTAAACGGATACCCGCCGGCGAGAAGGACAAAGGTCGTCTCGCGATATTGCTGATCGGTCACGATATTTTCCAACAACAAAGGATCAGCCCAACTGAGACGAAAAGCGCGGCCAGCCCCAGCGCCAGTGTGAATATGCACCGGTAACCCCAAAGCAGTTACCTCGCGCAGCAGATAGCGAAAGAGATAGTCTTGCAGCTTGCGATACTCGTCTTCAGGTACATCAGTTGTGTTGCGATAACGTTCATAGACCCGTCGCGCCTGACGAGGTGACGGGTCATCAAACGATAAGGGGCGCAGGTACGCCGCGTCAAACTTTACAGCGATTGCGCCATCCGTCTTCAGTCGCCCGAGACTCTCGTGAATAAAGCGTAAGTAGGCATCGAATTTTCGTGGTCGGGTGGACTCGACCAGAGCAAAGTAGCGGTCGAGTACGTTCTCCTCTGACGAGAAAAACACTTGCAGGTCAGGATGCTGTTGCTTGTAGACGTTGTTATTGAGCGGAAAGAGGTACGCATCGATAAACGGCACCCATTTGAATCGTTGTCGATCGAGCGGAGTGTTCGCCATTCCGATGCGGTTGGCCAGGGAGATACTGATGCCAGCTTTGTCGAGTACCGCATTAAAGTACGACGTATCTGCACCAATTCGTTTCTTCTGCTTGAGAGCAACCAACTCGCGCAAGTGATCAAGTGACAGATCGGTATGTGGATATCCATACACCGCCTGAAATGCTGGGACAAAATCGAGATTGTATGGCCGCAAGCGGCGCGGCAAAGGCAGTACTTCAAGCGCGCTCGCACCAGCAGGATTGAAGGTCAACGCCGCCATCTCAGGATCTCCAGGCAGCGCCGGATGGGCATGATTATCAATAATCTGGATTTGCCGGATAGCGGCAAGTAGTCGCGAGTACAGTGGGTCAGCATGTGGAACAAGAGTAGTCTGTGCGAGAGCCTCACGACCTGCGCCCATCATGATAAGTAGTACACACAGCAGCGCCACAAAGTAGATATAACATATTGTTGGGTCTAGCGTCTAGGGTAGAGGCTTCCGGGGAATGGTGCAGCGTAGGTGAACGCTCATAGTCTGGCGCAGGGGTGTCAACATCGTTATGGTTGACTCGTCCCGTCACGAACTTGCCGTTGCTAGGAGCCTGTGGTAGGCAGCCATTCCGACACTAATCTCAAAGGCTAGGACTTCCTGGCCATAGTAAGGAGTAGATGAATGATTTCCCTGAGCGATTACACTTCTCACGATGGGCTCGGGCTTGCTGACCTGGTCGCGCGCAAACAAGTAAAACCAGAGGAGCTGGTTGCCGCGGCGTTGCAAGCAGTGGAAAAAGTCAACCCAAAACTCAATGCCGTCTTGCAAACCCTCCCAACTCAATCAGCCGAGAATATCCGTAGTGGTCTCCCATCGGGGCCATTCACCGGCGTACCGTTCTTGATCAAAGAACTGATCCTTCATGCCAAAAACGTCCGCTGCGACATGGGATCGAGGTTCGCGCAAGGGTTTGTCCCTCAAGAAGACACCGAATTGATGGCGCGCTTCCGACGTGCTGGGCTCGTGCTTGTCGGCACGACGCAAACACCGGAACTAGGCTACAACCCAACGACCGAGACCGTCCTCTTTGGCCCGGTTCACAATCCTTGGGACCTCACACGGAGTGCAGGAGGATCGAGCGGAGGTTCAGGTGCCGCTGTCGCGGCTGGTGTCGTACCGCTCGCTCACGCCAGCGATGGGGGAGGCTCGATTCGTATTCCCGCTTCGTGTAACGGCCTTGTCGGTCTCAAACCCTCACGCGATCGTATCCCCACCGGCCCCGATTATGGTGACCCGCTGTGTGGTCTTGCCTGTGAGTTTATCGTTTCTCGCAGCGTCCGAGATGCGGCAGCACTGCTTGATATGGTCGCGGGTGCTGACGTGGGAGCACCAGGACAACTCGCTCCCCCTGCCCGTTCCTATCGCGAGCAAATCTCGACCTCACCGGGCAAACTCCGCATTGCCTGGACAACCACTCCATCCTCTGGAACAAAAGTTGCTCCCGACTGTGAAAAAGCCGTGCATGAAACCGTACGCTTGCTGGAAAGTTTAGGACACACGGTTGTCGAGGATCGGCCACGCTATGATTGGGAAGATTTCTTAAAGAACGTCCATGTTATTTGGACCGCGTTCACAACCGCGATGGTGGATGGTGCCGGTGCCGTACATGGCCGCAAGCCGGGGCCTGACAACCTGGAAGCTGTGACCCTCGCATGTTACGAAGACGGGAAACGCTATTCAGCAGCAGACCTTGTCAACGCCATGGCACACGGCAATGTGCTCTCTCGTCAAATTGGCGCGTTTTTCCAGAACTGCGATGTCTTCGTTACCCCAACCATTGCTCAGCTCCCTGCTCCACTAGGAGAACTCAACCAGAACCGCAAAGGCATGACTGCTATGGAGTGGACGCAGCAGGTTTTCACGTATTGTCCATTTACCCCAGCGTTTAACTCCACCGGCCAGCCGGCAATTTCACTGCCGTTGCATTGGAGTGCCACCGGGCTTCCAGTCGGAGTACAATTTGTCGGCCATTTTGGTGATGAAGCCACGCTCTTACGCTTGGCTGCACAACTTGAGCAGGCTCGCCCGTGGGCCGGAAAGCGGGCACCAGTGCATGCGGCAAGCTAGTGCTCTATTGCGCCAAAGCTAAGAGGCCTATTTCTCCCCCTCTCTCTAGCTCTCTCCCGCCAAGGGAGAGAGGATAAAAAAGAGGCACCGCTATTCCCTCTCCCCTCGTGGGAGAGGGCCAGGGAGAGGGGGCTGTAATCACGACATGCATCCATCGGAATTATTGCAACGGATTATCAGAGTAGCGTTAGGGTGAACAGCAGCGGCCCGTGTTGACGCCTGTTACTGAAGGGAATCTCTATGAGTGACATAAAATTTATCCTCGAAGAACACCGTATGCCGAAGTTCTGGTACAACATCAACGCGGACATGCCTGTGCCGATGTCTCCCGTGCTCCACCCACAGACGAAAGAGCCTGTCACTCCTGAGTTTCTCAGCGTCATTCAGCCGATGAGCCTCATCAAACAAGACGTTAGTACCG